>CAYOAS010000001.1:0-39156 GCA_964402015.1 uncultured archaeon
GTAATTGCGCGCGCGAAGGCAGAGGGCGCGATTATTATTGGCAAGACCGCGCAGGACGAATTTGGTTTTGGGACTTTTTCTGCAAACACTGGAATTGGCTTTCAAGCGCCAAAAAACCCGTTTGATAGTGAACGGAGCTGTGGTGGTAGCAGTGGGGGAAGCGCTGGCTTTACTGCGCTAACGCAGTTCACTCATGTTTCGATTGCGGAGAGCACTGGCGGCAGCATTGCCTGTCCCGCGAGTTTTTGCGGCGTTGCTGGTTTGACGCCAACTTATGGTCTGGTTTCAAGATATGGCTTGATTGATTTTGCAAATTCGCTTGATAAGATTGGTGCAATGGGGAAAACTGTTGCTGATGCAACAGCATTGCTGGAAACAATTGCGGGGCATGATGCAAAAGACAGCACTTCCTTGGAACAAGCAATTTCTTTTGATGGAAAGACTGAATTAAAAAACCTGAAAATTGGCGTGGTGAAAGAGTTTTTTGGAAAAGAAATTGATGGAAATGTTTCAAAGCTCTGCAGAAGCGCTTTGGAAAAGCTGGAAAAGAACGGGGCAAAACTTGTTGAATTATCCTTGCCGTTGAATTCTGAATTTGCTGTTGCCGCTTATTATCTTCTTGCAACAACAGAGGCAAGCACTAACCTGGCAAAATTTTGCGGCATGCGCTATGGCGCGCACGAAAAATTGGAAGGAACGTTTGACGAGTATTTCAGTTCAGTTCGGAGCAAGTGGTTTGGAAAAGAGTCAAAGCGCAGAATCATTCTTGGAACTTTCGCGCGCATGTCTGGCTATCGTGACGCTTATTATTTGCGCGCTGCAAAAGCGCGTTCTTTGCTCATTGAAGAATTCAAAAGGGCTTTCAAGAAAGTTGATGTTATTGCAAACCCTACAATGCCAATTGTTGCTCCAAGATTTTCTGAAATAGAAAAAATGCAGCCCTTGCAACAGTATGCAATGGACTTGTGCACTGTTCCGGCAAACCTTGCAGGATTGCCGCACGTTTCAATCAATGCGGGTTTTTCTGAAAAAGAAAAATTGCCGATTGGATTAATGCTTACTGCTGGCCATTTGCGGGAAAGCAAACTGTTTTCTGCAGCGCAATATTTGGAGGGCGCATGCAAATGAGCGAAGAATTACTTGTTGCTGTCAAAGCCGCAAAGGAAGCGGGAAAGATTATAATGAAAAGTTTCAGGAAAAGCAAGGTTGTTGGCAAGAAGACAAGGCGCGATATTGTAACAACCGCTGATTTGAAGGCAGATAAAGCAATTACCAAAATAATATCCAGGCATTTTCATTCGCACGATTTTTTGACTGAGGAAACAGCGAGGCAAGAGAAAAGTTCTGCTTATTGTTGGATTATTGACCCGATTGACGGGACAGCGCCTTACGCTGCCGGATTGGCTGAATTCGGTATTTCAATTGCGCTGGCTTATAATGGCAAGCCTGTTGTTGGCGTTGTTTTCAAGCCTTTTTTCAAGGAACTTTTTTCTGCGGAAAAAGGCAAGGGAGCTTTCTTAAATGGCGAAAGAATTTCCGTTGGAAAAGAAAATTCCCTTGAAAACTCTTTCATCGGCGGCGACTGGGGGCACAATGAAGGGCAGAAATTTTTCGGGATACTGGAGAAACTTCTGCCGCTTGTGAGGTACATCCAAATGTCAGGCTCTGCAGTTAATGGCCTGACGAACGTTGCCTGCGGAAGAATGCAAGCTTATGTTCATAATGACATAAAGCCTTGGGATATTGCGGCAAGTTTTGTAATAATAAAAGAAGCAGGCGGAAAACTAACAAACTTTGAAGGTAAGGAATGGGAAATAAACGACAAAGAAGTGGTTGCGTCAAACGGTCTTTTGAATGAAAAAATCTTGGAGGCATTGAAATGAAACTGACTGTTCTTGGTTCCGGAATGCCATTGTCAGGCGCAGAAAGAGCGTGTTCCGGTTACTTGATAGAATCACAGGGCAATTTTGTTGTATTGGATTTAGGGTCTGGAACATTGCAGAACATGAAAAAAATAGTTCTGCCAAGCAAGCCTAGCGCATTGTTTTTCTCGCATTTTTCTCACGCAGACCATGTTGCAGATTTGCCGGCTTTTTTTCATGCAAGAAAAATGATTTGCACGGAAATGCCGAACGAGGCAAGGCAGCTGAACATGTTTGGGCATAATGGCTTTGAATCATTCGTAAAAAAAGTTTTGGAATTGTTTCCAGGGTTTGCGAAACTGCCTTTCCCTGTCTGGGTTGAAGAAATGCAGTATTCTTCAAAAAAAATTTTTGGTTTTACAGTAAAATCAAAACCAGTAAAGCATGCAGAGGATTCAATTGGTTTCAGGATTGAGGCAGAAGGAAAGGTTATTGCATACAGCGGTGACACAGAGTATTGCGATGAAATAATTGATTTGGGGCAGAACGCTGATTTGCTGGTTTTGGAATGCAGTTTTCCCGGAACAGAAAAGCACGAAGGGCACTTGAATGCAAGCGAATGCGGCGAGATTGCAAAAAAAGCAAATGCAAGGCGCTTGTTGCTGACACATTTTTATCCCGAAGCAGAAAAAGAGGATGTGAAGGCGCAGGCTGCAAAAGCGTTTGATGGAGAAATAATTCTGGCAAAAGATTTGCTGGAGGTAGAGATATAATGGGATTGCGAAGCAATCGCATGTTCGCCAGCCTTAGCCAAGGCTGCGCAAAAGATTTGCTGACTGTGGAAGTATGACAGAAAAGCGCATTATTATTGGTTTGGAAGTCCACGTGCAATTGAATACTGAAAGCAAGTTGTTCTGCGGCTGCCCGACGGTTCCTGCTGAAAACGAACCTAATTCTTCTGTCTGCGAAGTCTGCTTGGGAATGCCTGGAAGCAAGCCTGTTTTGAACAAAAAAGCATTGGATTACGCGATTCTTGCGGCGCTTGCGCTGAACTGCAAGGTAAATGAAGAATTCTTTTTTTCGCGCAAAACATATTTTTATCCCGACATGTCAAAAAACTTTCAGATTTCGCAGTATGAATTGCCGATTGCAACAAACGGCTTTTTGCAATTGCAAAGCGGAAAAAAAATCAGGATTAGGCGCGTGCATTTGGAAGAAGACCCTGCAGCGCTCGTGCACGAGGCTGGAATGCAATCCAGCAATTATTGCCTGGTGGATTATAACCGCAGCGGAATTCCCTTGATTGAAATTGTCAGCGAGCCGGATATTGATAGCCCGAAAGAAGCAAGGGAATTCATGGATGCGCTGTTAAACGTTTTGAATTACTTGAATATTTTTGTGCAGGGTGTTGGAGTAATGAAAGCAGATGCAAACATTTCCATTGAAGGCAATGAACGGGCTGAAGTGAAAAACATTTCAAGTTTTAGAGGCATTGAAAAAGCATTAGAGTTCGAGGTAAACCGGCAAAGGGCATTGATTGCAAAAGGCGAGCGAATAAAGCTGGAAACGCGCGGTTATATCGCAGAAAACGATTCAACTGTTTCATTGCGCTCGAAAGAAAGCGAGGACGATTATGGATATATTACAGAGCCAGATTTGCCGAAAATATTGGTGAGCAAGGATTGGCTTGCTGAATTGAAAAAGCGCTTGCCAGAATTGCCGGAGCAAAAGGCAAAGCGCTTTGAAAAGGAATTCAAAATTAGCCAGGCTGATGCGCGCATTTTGTGCGGAAATTTTGCTTTGGGAAAACTGTTCGAGGGCGTGGCCACAAAAACAAAACCAGAATTTGCAGCGCGGTTTTTGTCCCGCGAACTGTTGGCAATCGTCAATTACAACAATCTTGATTTGTCCTCGCTAAAGCTTGATGCTGGCGCGATTGCAGAACTGTTGGAGCTTGTTGTTTCTGGCAAGGTCAGCGAGAAGAACGCAAAAGAGGCAATGATAAAATATGCAAACGAAAAAATCCTGCCAGTTGATTTCCTTAAGCAAAACAATCTTTTGATTGATTTGAAGCAGGATGACGTGGTGCAGATCATTGAAAAAGTTTTGTCTGAAAACAAAAAGGCGTTTGAAGAATTGAAGGCGGGAAACAAAAAGAGCCTGAACTTTCTTGTTGGCTTGGTGATGCGCCAGACAAAAGCAAAGGCTGAACCGCGCACAATCCAAAAAATTATCGAAGAAAAAGCGAAACAAAATTGAGTGGTCCTTCTTGTTCAAAGAAATTTCCATTACCAGCAATGCGCGAAGCGAACTGATTGACATCACGGAGCGCGTGCAACAAGCAGTAAAGGAATTCAAAATAAAAAGCGGTTTATGCGTTGTTTATTGCCCGCACACAACAGCTGCAATAACAATCAACGAGAACGCTGACCCGAGCGTGAAAGCAGACATTCTGAAGCAATTGGAAAAAATTGTTCCAGCAAATGCTGGCTATTCCCACTCCGAAGGAAACAGCGATGCGCACATCAAAAGCGCTTTGACCGGGAACAGCCGCACAATAATGGTTGAAAACAACAGGCTCGTTTTGGGCAATTGGGAAAGCGTTTTTTTCTGCGAATTTGACGGACCGCGGAAGAGACACTTTTTTGTCAAAACAATAAAAGGATAAGCACTGCTTCAAGGAATGCATTCAAAAGAATCCACTTTTATCAGTATCCAGTCAAGCAGTTCAATAAAATCTGTTCCGATTGGTTGCACACCGCGCTTTACTATTTCTCCCCGGATTTTGGCATGGTTGGAATCACAGTTTATTTGCTCTTTCAAAATTAGAGGAATTCCGGTTGTTTGCTTTCCAAAAGGCTCATTAAGCAAATATCCTTTTTGTTCGCCTTCCCTGAATATCTGTTGTGGGTAAGGCATTGCCCCGCCAACATAGCCGGAAAGCTCTATTTTTTCGCCCTGTTGCTTTTCAAAGACACTGCGCCAGTCTGTTCCGGCATAGCCTCCGAGGCAACCAGAAAGCAAAATTATTGAAATTATTGTAAACCCCACAAAATTGCCTTTCATAAAATAACCTTGTTTTTTCTGTTAAAAAACAGATGCTTTCGGCTTTTGTACCACGGCTTTACTAAAGCCGGCAAATATGCAACCTTTTCGCTGTTGCTCAAAGGTTGGATTTGCCTAATGGCGTTGTAAGCCGGCAAATATGCAACCTCCTCATTTTGTTTGGAGGTTGGATTTGCTTGGCAGCAAAAAACAACTCTAAAACCCAACTTGCAGTTGGACTTCGCCTGTTGGCGTTATTTTGACTGTTGTACTATTGGTTTTCTGCCTTTGTACCAAAACCGCTTTATAAAGCGCAAGCGAAGGTAATTATAGCGGTTAAATACCCCATGAATCACCCCGGCAGCAGTTGTCCGCCAGGACAATTGTTTGCCCTTTTTCTTTTTTTCGTTCAAAAATGTTTCTTAGGAGGCTTTGTTTTATGCAGATTTGGGATCCGTTAAGAATTTTTGACCAGTATGCGGTTTCTTTTGACACTTATATTACGCCGCTTGTTTTAGTTGTTTCATTGATATTGTTGGCGGTTTCAATCCGCGCCTACCAGAAAAACAGCACTAAGCGATTCCTTTTGATTACAATTGCTTTTGCTTTTTTTGCTGCAAAATGGCTGCTTAGGCTGTTGGACCTTTTTATCAGCCCAGGAAACTTTTTTTCCATTGCAGCACAGGATGTTTTTGAATTAATGATTCTTTTCGCATTGTTCTTTGCATTATTCCAGAAATAAAATAGCGGGGCATGTTTTCTTATGGAAAAGGCGTACGAAGCCTTGAATCTCGGAACGCGGAACAAGATATACCAAATAATCGAAGCCAGTCCCGGCTTGCACTTTCGCGAACTCCAAAGGCGTTCTGGCATGGCTGTTGGGGCAATGCAATACCATTTGGATACTTTGGCAAAAAACCATTTGATTCGCGTTGAAAAGCAGGGAAGGTTCAACCGCTATTTTTCAGTTCGCGGAGCACAATTGGGATTGCAAGAAAAAACAATGTCTTCCTTGCGCCAGGAAAGCGCGAGAAAAATAATAATTTTTTTGTTGGAAAAAAAGCAGGCAACAAATTTTGAAATCGCAACAGCAGTGCAATTGTCTGCCTCGACTGTTTCCTGGCAATTGGCAAAACTGGCTAAAGCAGGAATTGTTTCAGAAAAGCGCGCGGGAAAACAAAAATTATTCTTTGTCAACAACCTGCAGGAAACAGCACAACTGCTTGTCAGCTACAAAAAAACCTTTTTTGACTCGCTGGTTGACAATTTTGTTGACACTTGGCAAGAACTGGGAGAGTAAGTTGCAAAATCAATATTGCATAATTTTATTTAGCGTTTTCGATTTTTGGAATGCAAAAAAGCACGTTTTTTATTGTAAAAGTTAGCTTTTCATTGCCTTGAGCCCAACATATGCTAACAATAAACTTAGTGCAATTGCAATCAACTCACCAAAAACCAGAATGTTTAAACTTTCTTGAGTGCCAGTTGTAAGAAATTTGGTGAACATTGCTTGCACAAAACCAGAAATGAGTCCACCTAGGATTACTATGGCGGATACAAAAATTTGTAACCCTACTTGTTTCTTAGTTTCTTGATTAATTTTTCTCGGAATTTTTTCGTTTTTACTTTGCACTATCCGTTTGTTCTGGAAAAAGTTTTTTTGCAGAAAATCGGCAATTGTATTGAGAAATGCAAGCCCGTACAAAAGAAGAACTACGAATCCAACCACCACAAACAACGTTATCATTGACACTATTAAAACTGAGAAAACTAAAGTTAGACTTAAGGTAGTGCCTTCTTTCTCAAATGCCAAAGCAGTGATTACCCCCACTGTAGAAGAAATAATTACTAGTATTACAGGGTTTCTTAACACACGTTTTACAAGTTTATTGTCCATTGGCGGCATATAAGTATATGCCATCGAGGAAAATTTAAAAATCCAGTCCAAAAAAAGTATATGTATATATCCCCCTTTTTCGAATAGCCCTGAGGAGATTCGAATTCTTGTCATAGGGTTTCTTAAAAGTGGCTTGTGGTGGATGTTATTGTTTTTGAAAATAACGTTTATATTGGGTTTGTTGCAAAATGTTATTGTGGTTTTTTTATGCAGGTTCAGATTAGCAGGGAATTGGATAAGAAAATAAAGCAGGCTTCAAAAGCACTTGGCTTTGAAGACAAGAAAATCGTTGAAAGGGCATTATTGTTTTATTTGGACGCAGTCAAGGAACAATTGGCATTGAAACGGGAATTTAAGGAATGGGATAAATTAAGCGATGAAGCCTTGGTTGAATTTGAAAAGGAATTGTGATGCAAAAAGGCGAAGTGTGGAACGTTGAAATTCCCGCCACAAACGGTTATGAGCAAATTGGTAGCAGACCCGCAATTGTGTTGTCTAATGGTGAAGCTGGAATTGTTGTAATCGTGTCGTTCACTTCAAAGATGCAGTCCTTGAAATATCGGTATACTGTTGAGATAATTGCATCAAAGCAAAACGGGCTGAAAGCCACCTCTGTAGCACTGGTTTTTCAGTTAAGGGCAATTGACAGCAAAAGGCTGAAAGAAAAAATTGGCACGCTTGATAACAAAACAATGGAAGAAATAGAAAAACAAACCAAACTGTTGTTAAGAATCTAATTCCGCGGCGCAACCGCTTGCCCAACATTTTTGGCTTTTGCAAAAACAATATATTAACCCACTGTCGTATACATGGAAAAAAACAAGTTAGCCCCAGAGAGATTCGAACTCTCGTCCCAGGGTCTCTTCTCCAAAGCATCCAAAGTTTTTCTTTTTCTGGGGAATTTATCCCCTGTTTTTCTTTTGGAAAGCCCGTAGACTTTTCTCTTTGCGGGATTAAAGTCCCGCGGTTTTTCTTTTGGAAAGACCGTAGACTTTTCTTTTTCGCAAAAAGAAAAGGCTTGGATTCAAAGCCCTGTATCCTTGGCCACTAGACTATGGGGCTGCACGCAATCGCCGTGCACACGAAATATGTCGAACCATCTGCGATGGTTCATTAATATTCTTGAAAAGCGGGTTTTAAAAGCATTGTTTGTCAGAAATAATTATTGCCAGGGAAAGGCTTTTTAGGCTTTTTTTAGGGTTTTTTTATAGCTTATTTTGCGAGAGTAGCTTAGTCTGGCTGGAGCAGCCGGCTGATAACCGGCAGGTCGGCGGTTCGAATCCGCCCTTTCGCAATTTGAACAACATTATTGAAGTGGTGTGCATGGGCTTGTTTGATTCTTTCAAAAAAAAAGAGGAAGAAAAAAAAGAAGTTTCGCCAGAAATGACTGAAGAGGAACGGCAAAAGGTTTTTGCAGAACAGGACAGGCCAAAAGGAAAATACAATGAAGCGTGCTCTGCTTGCGGCGGCGTTGGAACAGACAAAAAATGGATGGGGCAGTACTGGCACAAAAAATGTTTACGTCAATCAAGAAAAGCCGCGAAGGGAATGATTTGATTCTTTCAGATTTCTGAAAGCAGCTTGTCTATTTTTGCCTGTATTTCTTCAGGGCTTTCTTCAACCCACGCTTGTTTTTCACTTATTTTTTCTGAATAAATTTGCCTTGTTGCTGCGCGTTTTTGTTCAACAAGCCATTGCCATTTTTTATAAACTTCAAAGAGCTTTTTTTGCCGCATTCTTTTTGTTATAATATCTTGTTTAAATTTTGCAGGCAGTTTGTACGTATGGTCGAGCCAATTGAGAGCTTCAAAGAATTTTCCCCTTGGTTTTAGCAATAGTTCGTTGATTTGTTCTTGCGAGACCTTTCTTTCTTGAGTTTCTAACAGTTGTTTTCGCATTTCCCGAGCGTCAAGACTGCCTTTTCTTACAAGTGCAGCAAGCCTGCCAACGCTTTCTGGCCTGACACTGCTTTTTAATATCTGCCTGAATTCTGCATCGGAGATTATCCTCGATTCCACAATTCCTTGAAAGTATTGCGCGTCCGGAAGATTCATCTTTTTTCTTTTTACTGCGTCGTCCAATACTGCCCAAAGATTGCTTTTTTGGGGTTTTTTGTATTGTGCCATGTCAATTCCATTTCATGTTTTTTTTAAATTTTTCTTTTGCTATTAATGCTGCGCCAATTGCTCCGCAAAAATCGCCGAGTTTTGTGTGCACTATTTTTGTGTGTTCTGTTGTTTGTTTGACTGCTAATTGTTTCATTTTTTTTGTTGCAATCGGGTAAATCATTTTTGCGTTTGAAATTCCGCCGGCCAGAACAATCAAATCGGGATTGATTATGTTGCAAATGTTTGCCAAGCCAATGCCCAGGTTTTCTGCCATTTGCTTGTAGGTTTGCATTGCAACCTTGTCATGTTGCTCTGCAGCGTGTTGTACGGAAAGCGGGTCAAATTTTTTCAAAATAGTTTTGTGTTTGCTTGCAAATTGTTTTGCTGTTTTTTTGATGAAGGCAGCGTTTGCCATTGCTTCCAAGCAGCCATTGTTGCCGCAACCGCATTTGTAACCATGTTTGTCTATTGTCATGTGGCCTGCTTCTGTTGCGCCTGAAAACAGTTTTCCGTCAATTATTATGCCGCTTCCGATTCCGGTGCCGAGCGTGAGCAATACTAATCTTTTTGCTTTTTTTCTTTCTCCAACACGGCTTTCTGCGAACGCTGCGGCTTTTGCATCGTTTTCCAGAATGGTTGGAACGCGAAATTTTTTTTGCACAATTTTTTTGATTTTTATTCTTTCCAATTGGTGCAGGTTTGCTGCTCTTTCGACAAAGCTTTTTTTTTCGTTCAGCGTTCCTGCCAATGCGATGCCGATTGCTGAAATTTTTTTTCCTTTTGAAACCACTGCAATTGCTTCAAGAATGCTTTTTAGCAATTTTTTGCTTTTTTTTGCTTTTGTTGGCATTTTTATGGAGCGCACTGTTTTTTTTTGTGAGTTTAGCAGGATTGCTTTTGTGTTTGTTCCGCCGATGTCCAAGCCGACAAAGTATTGCATTTTTATCCTTTTTTTTCTTTTAATTCTGTTTTGAGCGTTTCAATTAACGGGTTGTCTGTTGGGTTTTCGTGGTTTAGCATTGCAAGATAGAATGATGTTAGGCTTTCGAGCCAGACAGCGTAAAGCGTGCGCGAGAGTAAAGAGTTTCCTTCGACAAAGATTTCGATTATTTTGAATTTTTTTTTCCATAATTGCTTGTATATTTCAAATCGTTGTGCAATGCGTTTTCTTTCTTTTTTGTCGCGCAATAAAACAAACACTATTTTGTCTGCTCCGTGCAAAGCAACGATTTCGTTGTGGTTCATTTCTGGAAAAACTTGCGAGTGGCAGAATTGTTTGGAGTTTTCGTTTAGTTCAGTGCAGAACCTGTAACCAATTGTTGCAAATTCTGCTTGTGCATAAATTGCGGGAATTTTGTTTTGCAGTGCAATTGCAAGGTTTATTGCTGTTGTTTCAATTTTGTGCCTGTGCTTTTCAAGCGAGTGAATTGCTTCGTTGAGTTCGCGGTCTTTTTTCTTTATTAATCCCATTTCGCCAAAAATCATCAGCAATGGAGTGAAAAGATAACTGAAGCCAAGGCGCGGTTTTGGAAAAGCATTTGGCACTACAAGGCACCATGGGCATTTTTTGTATTTTTTTGCAATCATGCCGCCGGTTGTTATTGCAATTGTTGTTGCTTTTTTCTTTTTTGCTTCTTTGAGGCAGGAGATTGTTTCTTCGGTATTGCCGCTGTAGGAGACTGCTACAACAAGCGAGTTTTT
The DNA here is from genome assembly GCA_964402015.1 of uncultured archaeon. GTDB lineage: Archaea > Iainarchaeota > Iainarchaeia > Iainarchaeales > JAGVWC01 > CAYOAS01. The sequence goes on from CAYOAS010000001.1 coordinate 10,614, forward strand.
GCCTATAAAGGCGGGCAATTCGTAATCGTTTACTGTTTCTATTGGGATTTTTATTTCTTTTTTTACGAGGTTTTTCAGTACTGCGCCGCCAATGCCGCTGCCGCCCATTCCGCAGAGTGCAATGTTTGCAATTTTTTTGTTTTTTTGTGCCTTGAATTGTTTGCCAAAGAAGGCGCCTTCCAACAGGTTTTTTGGAAAAGAGCGCATATAGCGCAGCATTTTTTGTTTGTCATATTTTTCAATTAGAGTGTTCCAATCCATTTTTTTTCACTTGCTTGCCACATTTTGTCCTTTTCTTGTTAAAAAGCCTTTCAGTGCAAAAGTCAAAATTGCAAGCGCGATTGCTATTATTGCTGCTGCAACAAATGATTCGAAAAGCCCGATTTTGTCAGCGAATGCCCCGAAAAACAATGGTCCCGCTGCTGCGCCAAGGCAGTATGCTGCGTTTGTTATTCCTGTTATTTCTCCAGATTCGTTTTTTGGCGCAAGGTCTGTTATCAAACCGTTTATTGCCGGTCCAACAATCGCAAGCGATGTGCCGAATAGGAAGCAAAAAAGTATGAATGCTGCAATGTTTGACGCAAAAAAGAAAACAAAGAAAAGAGAGATTGCAGTCAGCACCAAACCCGAAATTATTACTTTTGGTTTTCCTATCCTGTCGGTTATTTCTGAAAAGAAAAAGCAGAGAAGGAAAGGGACGTGCATGAGCGCATACAACAATAGTATTCCACTCAAGTCCATGCTGATTTTTTTTGCTGTTAATGGAATAAACACCATCAATAACTGGTAAAAAAATCCGCCGAAAAAAACAAGCAAGAGGCAATAAAAAGCGGATAATCCCAAAGAAAAAAAATCCATTAGTTCCCTTGTGCCAAGGCCGTCTTCTATCAGGACTTCTTCCATCCCTTTGATTATTGTTTGCTCTTTTTTTTCGTGCAGCCTTATTCTCCAGACAAGCAATGCTGCGATTAGGGGGATTGGGAACAAAAAAAGGAATAATTGCCTGATTGTGAAAACCATTATGAGGAATGCCCCCACGATTGCGCCAGTGACATACGCAAAGTTAACTGCCGTGTTGTAAAAGCCGAATGTTTCCGCTGTCTTTTTTTCAGGGGAATTTTTCCTGATGAATGATTCTCCGGAAACCCAAACGAGTGTTGCTCCAATGCCGTTTAGTATTCGCGTGACATTCAGTTGTATTATGTTTGTTGCCGTGAAATAAAACGCGCCGATTGCGGGATAAAGAAGAAAACCCAGCTGAACAAGTTTTGTTGCTTTTACCCTGTCTGACAGTGCGCCTGCCGGAATCGCCAGAAATAAAAGCACTATATTAAACAATGCAAAAATAACGCCTATTTCAAAATAGCTGCTGACAAAAGAGCTGAAATAAATTGCCTGCAATGGTTCAAGAATTCCCCAGGCAATAGTGTAAACAAACAGCGCGAAAACAAGCATTCTTATTTTTGGTGGAATTCCAATAAAGTCCCGATTTATTATTTTTATAATGCCGTAAAAATATTTTGGGGTAATCTTCACTCAACAACACCTTTAGTTTTTTGATATTTCTTCTTTCAGAATCCTGCTTATCTGCTTGCCGGAAGCCTTGCCCCGAAGCTCTTTCATCAGGTCGCCCATTAAAGCAGACATTGCGCCAAGCTTTTTTTCCGAAACAATTTTTTTGTTTGTTTCAATCACGCGCCTTGCTATGCCGCGGATTTCTTCTTCGCCCGCACTGCCGGCACAGCTTGCAGAAACAATTTCTTCAAGCCTTTTTTGCGGTTCCTTGCTCCATGCTCCAAGCAACTGCAAAACTATTTCTTTTGGAATCTCTTTTTTCTTTACTGCAAAGACAATCTTTTCAATCATTTCGTCGGAAATTTTTTCCACTGCAACATTGCCGCGCTTTAACTGCACTAGCCCTTCAAGCAACAGCCATGCTGCAAATGTTGCATCTGCTCCTTTTGTGGCAAGCGATTCGAAAAAAATCGCGTTGTTGTCAAGCTTCATTTTTTCAGCAAGTTGTTCTGACAAGCAGAATTTTTTAATGTACAATTGCTTTCTTTGCTCCGGCCAGAGTGGCAGGTTAGCGGACAATTTTTTCATCAGTTTTGCATCAACAATGATTTCCTTCAAATCTGTTTCCGGATACATTCGTGCTGCTCCTGGCAATGGACGCTGGTATTCAGTATTGCAGTTTTCCAAGGCACCCCTTGTTTCTTCCGGCACTCCTTTCAAAGCCTGCTTGCATCTCTCAACAATTACATTCAGTGCCTCTACTGCCTTTTGCTTTTCCGCACAAACCAAAACAAAGGCATCATTTGATTCCAACCCAAGCAATGTTGCAACACTGTTTTTTTCCTCTTCAGAAACACCATAAGCCGGCAATTCGTCGCTATGTAATATTCCCTGCAATCCAGTGCGCGCTTTTACATTAGAAGCAAGTTCTGTCCCGAAGCGCCTGTCTGGCTGTATTTCTTTCCCAACAATTCCTGCAAAGCCCTTCAATTTTATGCCAAAAACCCTCTTGCCGCGCAAAAACTTGCACTCAGTATTTTCAAAGAAACTGCTTGCATCTGTTGGATCAAAAAACAAGTCCTTTTCGGAAATTCCGCGTTCCAGCAATTCTTTTTTTATTTGCACAAGCGAAAACTGCCTTTGCATTTCCCTTCGCACAAAATCGTCAATGAACTCCAAATCCTGCACTCCTTTTATTTCAACTCGCGCTCCGTCCCTGATTGAAATGTTTATGTCCTGCCTGATTGTGCCTAAGCCGCGTTTTGCCTTGCCGGTAATCCTGAACATTGCGCCGATTGCAAGCGCTGCATTTTTTACCTCTTCGGGCGAAAACAATTCCGGCGCAGTAGCCAATTCAATCAATGGAATTCCCAGCCTGTCAAGCCTGTAAATTATTTCTTTTTCGCTTTTGCCCATTGGCCGTGCTGCGTCTTCTTCTACTGCAATTGTTTGAATGCCGATTTCCTTTCCTCCAATGTCCAGCCGCCCGCCAACGCCAACAAGCGCAGTGCGCTGGAAGCCAGAAGTATTGGAACCGTCAATCACTGCTTTTCTCATTACGACAATTTCATCCAACACTCTCGCTTTTGCAAGAATGCAGACAGTCAAAACAACTTGCAATGCACCAGGGTTAAGCGGCATCGGCGGTTCTTCATCCAATTCAATAAGGCAATTCACTTCTTTGAATGCCTCGTAAACATACGACAAATTCTTGTTGAATGCCTCAAGCGCCGCGGCATCAAACTCGCCAAGCTCTGAAGCAACCGGCCGCAATTTCCTCGCAATAATAAAATCCGGTTTTTCCTCTTTCAAAATGCCCGGGCAACGGCAAAACAATTTGCCGGTATCCAATTGCTGGTGGCACTCCAAACCAGCTTTCAAACCAATTGCCTTAAAATCAAAATCCATAATTAACAGTCCAAAAAAATAACGACTAAACCAATTTAACCATTTTGTTCCTGCCCCAAAATTCAGTGTTCACTGAATCGCCAAGATATTTTTCCAAGTATCTGCTTACAGTGCTCTTGTCCAGGCGCGCCTGCCTTGCCAATTCCCTGACCCACAATCCTTCGGGGTGCGCGCGCAGGGCGCGGAGCAATGCCTTGAGTTTTTTTTCATCAGCTGCTCTTTCCCGCGGCATAATAATAAATGAGACATTTGTCTCTATTTATTCTTTTCGCACGGAGCGCCTTTTTTGCCGGCCTCGCGATTTTGCCAAAAGGCAAAATGCGCCCATTTTGGGCTTTGCCCAAAATCGGGTTTCCAAGAAAAAACCGTGAGACATTTGTCTCTATCTGGCCTTTTGTTTTAAACCAGTTTCTTTTCTGTTGCTTTGAGGAAATCTTCCGCATCAATTATTGCATTTTTTGCCTTTTCGGACGGAACAGTGAGGCCGTCGTATTGTGCGTTGTTTCTGAGTTGCCTGTAATTGTCAAGGATTTTGAGAAAATTGTGCAATTCTGTTTCAGCATATTCCTTGAGCAGAAAAGCAATCAGGCAGTAATGGTTTCTTTCCTTGAAGCCTTTGTTGTAAAGCAATGCTCTTGCAGTATGGAACATTGCAGTGTATGCAGTGGTGAATGCAATGTCTGGCACGCCTGCCTTGAGAATTTTCTTTGCTTTCAAGATTAGCTGCTCTGCAAGGAGAAGGCTGTTTGTTATCTCTGTCTTGCCCGCGGATGTTTTTATTAACTGGCTTTTCTTAAAGCATTCTTCTATGCTACCCAACGAGTTCACTTCCTGCCAGAATTATGTGGTTTTTCAGGACTGATTCTGCAAAGCCGTTTTTTTCTTTCAGTTTTTGCCTCCATTGCGGCAAAGGCATTGCAATCGCATTGATTTCTCCAGTAAACACTTTTTTCAGGGCGTCATGTGCCTTCTGGGGCAGTTTTCGTTCATTGGAAATTATTAAGAGGTCAATGTCGCTGTTGCTGTCGTTTGTGCCTTTTGCATATGAGCCAAAGAGTGCAATGGTGTTGAAGCGCATTTCTTTTGCAGCTATTTCAATAAAGCCGCTTTCAAAAATCTTTGCAACCGAAAAGAATGCTTTGATTTGCCTTGACAGTGCATTGTCCTTGAGCCTGAAAAAAACAGCGTTTGCAGCCTTTTCCTTTTCAAGCAGGCCGGCCGAATGATAAAGTTTCAGGTAAATGTTTGCAGTTCTCGGGCTTATCTTCAATTGTTTTGCCAAACCGTTGATATGTGTCTGTTTTTCCGGGTACTCTAGGAAAAACGACAAAACAGCCCAGCCCCTGAACTTTTGCCAATCCTGCAAAAAAGAAACCATAAATCAATAATATAATCATATTATTTAAAATATGATTGTATTTTGTTAATCAACCAGTTTTCGTTTGCCTTTGGCCATTGAAACGGGAGTTGTTGTGCCTTTTCAGCCCCATGGCCAGACTGGGGTGCTGCCGCTGTCACTGCTGCTTGCTGTGCCGTCTTCCGGCTTTTTTTCTCTTGGTTTTCTTTTTCTTTTTGGCTTCGGCTTGGGGCCGTGCCATAATTCTTCGTTCCAGCCTTTTAGCGGGCTTTCGCTGTGCTGGCCAAAAAAGAAAAACAAAATCGCAATTATTGCCCAAATAATTGCCGCGTACATTGCAATTGTCGCGTTTTCTAAAAAGAAAACAACTGCGAAAACTGCTGCTGCCAGCAGGTTCAATGCCTTGAATGCAGTTTCGTTTTCGGAATCCATTGTTTTTATTATGAATGCAATTGCTGCCGTTACTGTTGCGATTACAGCCAGCATTCCGGTTTCCGCGATCATTTCAATCCCTGTTTATTTTTTGTGTTTTATTGTTTTAAAGGCTTTGCCTGTATTGTTTATGTTTTTATGAATCTTCCTTTGCGTGCATTGTTGCTTGGCGCGTTGTTGAGCGTTGTAGTTTCCATGTACAGTGCCTTTGCTGGATTAAAAATCGGCGGGGTTTACTGGCCAAGCGTTACTGTAACAATAATGGCAATGGCAATCCTTGGCGCACTCGGCAAAACCAACCGCCATGAAATAAACATTGCCCAGACAGCCGCGAGCGCTGGCGGCTTGCTTGCCGCTGGATTGATTTTCACTATTCCCGCAATCTGGCTTTTGGGCTTGCAGGTGGGCATCTGGGAAATCTTTTTCGTTTCGATTGTGGGCGGCCTGGCTGGAATAATTTTTTCCTTGCCGTTGCGGGTACAAATGGTTGAAAAGGAAAAACTTGCTTATCCCGAAGGAACTGCTGTTGCAGCAATAATCCAGGCCGGTGACACCGGCGGGCAGAAGGCAAAGAATGTTTTTGCTGCCTTTGGCGTTGGGGCAATTTTTTCCCTTTTGCGCGATTACTTTGTTGTATTGCCCGGAGTTATTGGAATTGATTCAATAAAGTCGCGGTTTTCAGAATTGTTTTCTTTTGGCACAAGTGTTTCACTGATTCCGTTTGCCGGCGGCTATTTAATCGGGCCGTTATTTACCAACCTGTGGTTTGCAGGGGCAGTTCTGTCAAATTTTATCCTTATCCCTTATTTGGTTTCTATAAATCTTTTTTCCACCAAAGCGCTTGCTTCAGCAAATATTGCTGCTCCGTTGGGCATCGGGATTGTTGTGGGCGCGAGCATTGCATATTTTTTCTTCAAGGTAATTCCGCGCTTGGGAAATATTTTTTCGTCTTACGGGGAAAGCAGTACAAAGAACCATAAATTTTTTGGCCTAGCAATAATCTTCCTAATCGCACTCCTTACTATTGTGCTTGAGCTGAATGTTGTTGTGAGCATTATTGCTATTTTTGGCGCTTTTGTAATGGCATACATTGGCGCGCGCGTTACCGGCGAAATGAATGTTGACCCAATGGAATTGTTTGCAATGATTGTCTTGCTTGCAGCAAAAATCTTGTTTGGCTTCAACGCTGTTTTGCTGGTTTTGCTTGCCGCGGTGGTTTGCATTTCTGCGGGAATTGCTGGTGATTTGATGCAGGACTTGAAAGCAGGTTTCCTGCTTGGAACAAATCCAACTCACCAATTGTGGGCGCAAACAATCGGCGTGGTTTCAGCTTCGCTTGTCATTGGCTTGGTTTTGTTTGCATTGAACAATTCTTATGTAATTGGTTCTGCACAATTGCCTGCGCCGCAAGCCTCTGCATTGAGTGCTGTTGTCAGTGCAAACGCGCTTTCAACAGTCCTAGTTGTTGGAATAATAATTGGTTTTATTGCGGCTATAGTTTTGAATTTTGTTTCCAATCCGCTTTTTGTTATTGCTTTCGGCATTGGAATCTATGTTCCAATAACGCTCTCTTTTCCGCTTTTTGTCGGCGGCTTATTGCGTTTGTTCGCTGACAAAAAGAAATTCACTGAAAAAGGCAGGTTGCTTGCCGCTGGAACTATTGCTGGCGAGGGCTTTATTGGCGTGGCTCTTGCTTTAATTGGTTTTGCTGCAACTTTTTTTGGGTGAATTTGTTTTGATTCTTGGAATTGATTTTGGCGCCACTACTACTGATGCTGTTTTTTTTGACGGAAAAAAAATTGTAAAGAAGGCAAGTTCCCAGAAAACAATTTTTTCAAGGCGCGCACTAGAGCAATTCTTGGACCAAAATGGCTTTTCTGCGAAAGAAACCAGCGCGGTTGCTGTTTCTGGCGGAAAGAGCGCTTTTTTCACGGAAAAAATATTCGGCATTGCGCCAGTGCACATAAGCGAAATTGACGCGATTGGTTTTGGCGCTGCTTTTTTGGCAAAGCAAGAGCGTTGTTTGGCTGTTTCAATGGGCACTGGCACTTGCATTGTGCTTTTTGACAATGAAAAATGCTCTCACATTATTGGAACCGGCGTCGGCGGTGGAACAATAATTGGCTTGAGCAAGCTGTTGCTTGGCGAAACAAATATTCCAAAATTGAATTCTCTTGCGGATAATGGAAAAACTTCAAACATTGACCTTTCAGTTGGCGATGTTGTTGGAAAAAAATTCAGCATGCTGGATGAAAAAGTTACTGCGTCAAATTTTGCAAAGCTGGAACACTATGGCAAGGCTGATTTGGCTGCCGGCATCCAGAATTTGGTTGCTGAATCAGTGGCAGTGCTTGCTGTTTGCGCTGCACGCCAATGCAATTGCAATGCTGTTGTTTTTTGCGGAAAGGCTTCTTGTTTTTCTTTTGTGAAAAAGCGCTTGCTTGTTGCTTCCACATTGTTTGGCAAAAAATTCTTGTTTCCAAAAAACTTTGAGTGCGCGACTGCCTTGGGCGCTGCAATTGTGCTGCAGAAAAACAAAAAATAGTTTTATTCAATGGCGTGTCAGTTTATTTTTGTCAATTCTTTGAGTTTTTTTATTAGTCTTAAGTCTTCGGTTTTCTCGTCCCATTGGGCAATGATTTCGTGTATTTCTTTTTTTAATTGCTTCTCTGAAAGTTTTGCGGGTTCTTTACAGGCAACATTTTTTGATAAAAGGAAGCCGTAAAGTTCTTTTAGCGAGTTTTTTTGTCTGAATTCAATGACTTTAACGCCAATCTTTCTTGCTTCTTCAATCATCATGTCTGTTAATTTGTCGATGAGGAATAAATCTACTTTTCTTGCCAATGCTTCGTCTCCAATTTCTGGGTTTCCTATGCCCAACAATTTCAGCTCTATTGTCAGGGGCTTTTTATCCTTGGAAAAAATAATGGCGTCTATTTCTCTGTTTCCAACCAATCCTTTTCTTTTCATGTCATCAAATAAAAGAACATAATCTTCTTCGTTGATTTTTAAAAGTTTGAAGATTGTGAATAGCAATGTTTTTTCTGTTTGTTTTCCGACTTCGCTCCAAGCACCGCCTTGAATAGTCAATCTCATTGCAGAAATTGTGTTTACAAAAATAATGCTTTCAATTTCATCAAGCTCAATTGTTTCTCCTTTATTTCTAATGCTGACGCGTAATTGATATTCGGTTTTTTTAAAATTCTTAAGAAGGAGCTGCAACGCGGCAATGTTCTTTTTCCCTATATCTAAACAAATTTCTTTTGTGGAAATTCCGCCAGTCATATTTTTTACTGTTTTGTCGTTTATGCCGCCAAACCAGAGCAGTTTGAATTTGTTCTCTTTGCCCGGCTTGTTTTTCGTGTCTTCTAAGAGTTTGTCTATCCAGTTGCCGCCGTTCTTTTTATAGTTAAAAATGTCTGCCGTGAGTTCTTGTGCTTTTTCTATGAATCGCTCATTAATCGTGGCTAGAACAAAAGTCCTGTAATCTTTGCCGCTTAAAATGGAAAAAATAATTTCTGACATCAGTTGTTTCATTTTTTCGCCTTTATTTTTATGTCCTCAGGAATTGTTTTAATTGCATCTGTTATTCTTTCGATGTTTTTCAATAATCTTTCTTTTGTTGGGGTTTTTCCCCTTGTGGATGATCCCTGCTTTTTTTGTATCTGTTCTTTGAAAGAAGCCATCTGTTGTTTTACTTTTTGTGCTATGACCTCATCATTGCTTGCGTTAGCGCTGCAATCTGAAATTTTTCTTAATACTACAATATATTCATCATCTATTCGCCCAACATCCGCGTTTGTGTATTTTCTTGTTTTGTCAATATTCCTAAAATACGTCTTCACATGTTCAAATCCGATTTCTTTGGCAAAAGCAATAAAGTATTTGTGGCTTTCTATCAGTTCGTATTCTAAACTTGAATTGCCTACAACAATAGCGCAGGTTTTTCCAGTTTTTAAGACCCTGTTCATTTCAATCATTGACCTTAACATATCGCCCAAATATTCTGAAAGAAGCCTGAAGCGGTTGGTTATGAAATGTGAGTGTCCTCCGATTTCGTGCTTTCTAAATAACTCAAAGTCCATGCCCAGCCAAAGCATGTTGTACATATGCGTTCTATAATAGTCTAAAGCATTGACGTATGGGGGGGATGTAACAATAAGGTCAACGGTGTTGTTATCTACTTCCAGTTTTCTTGCATCTCCCTGAATAAGTTTTACATCTGGTTGCAGAAGAACGATTTTTGAAATTTCCAATATTTCTTTTTTCATTGATTGAGTTTTTCTAATAAACGAGTTTTCAATGTCTGGCCCATTGCCATTTTCTACTAATCCCCATATTGTTGATGAAAGGGCAACCTGGCAAAAGTCAAACAAGTCATATTTTTTTTCTTCTTTTAGTTCCAATACCATTTCTTTTATTGCCTCTAACTTTACAATAGTTTCTTTATCAAATAGCTTGCTTATTGTGCGGTTTGGCAAATCATTTACTCTGTCTTCAATTCTTTTATGATCCAAATCCAAGTATTTTTTTGTTCTTGAAATTTTTTTATCTAAATATTCGAAATCACCAGGTGAAATTAAAGTTGTTTTGACTTTGCTTATTAGCACTGCCAATGGATTGAAATCGTTTCCTATGGCGTTTCTATTATTTAGAAAGCACTCTACAATCGTTGTTCCGCAACCGCAAAACGGGTCAAGAACAATATCTCCTTTTTTTGTGAGTAGGTTGATGAATGTTAATGGTATTTGTGGTATGAATCGTGCGGGATAAGAATGAAATTTATGCGATAAATATTGTGTGGTTGCCTCTTTGAAATCCCAATTTATCTTGTCCAATTTTTCTATTAAAGAATCGCTTTTTTCTGTTTTGTTGATTGCTAATTGTACCATGCTGCTAACTTGTCCGTTCATAATTATCTAATTGGAAAACTGGTTTTTAAAACGATTCCCAAACCGCATTTCCCCTGCCTTTTTTGGGCGTGCTATTTTTGTGGATGTTTATTCTGTCGGTGTAATAGAGTCCAACGGTGTTCGCTCGCTGATTTCTCCGCGCAAATTTGTTGCCATTAACCGCTTGATTTCTTCCTTGTTCTTGTAATTGCCCAGCAGCCATGCAAGCTTTACAAAAGCTGTTTCTGGCAGCATGTCCTCGCAGAAGATTATGCCTGCTTCGTTCAGCTTTCGGAGGTTTGTGTAAACAGTCGGGTGCACTCTGCCGTAAAGGCACTGCGTTGTCATTGCTATAACAACTCCTTTTTTTAGCAGTTGCTTTAGCGCTAAAAAGTTTTTCTGGTTTTCTTTTGTGTTTACCGGCGCGTGCCCCAAACCAGTGCCTTCTATTACCAGCCCTTTCATTTTTTTGAATACTAAAAATTGTTCCGGTTTCATTTCTGGATGGGTTTTCAGCAATGCAACCTTGTTTTCCATTTTGTCTTTTAGCAAGAATTTTCCATCTTGTTTTGGCAGTTCTTTCAGGAATTTTATTTCTCTTGTTTCAAAATTCACGCGCGCTATTGGCGAATCATTTATTGCCTTGAAAGCATCCCTGCGCGAACTGTGCATCTTTCTTGTTTTGCAAGCAGGCAATATTACGCAGTTTTTGTCGTCGCTTGTTTCATGCATGCAGATTGCGACTCCGGCAAAGCCGCTTCTTGCAATGAATTCTGCTGCACAAACAAGGTTTTCGGCTGCGTCTGTTGAACCGCGGTCAGTGCTGCGCTGTGCGCCAACCACAATAACCGGAATAGTGCAATTTTCAAGAATGAAAGAGAGCGCTGCTGCTGTGAATGCGAGCGTGTCTGTTCCATGGCCGATAATTATGCCTTTTGCGCCTTTTTTTATTTCTTCGGCGACAGCGTTTGCTATTTTTTTGTAATCCGAAAAAAGTATGTCTTCGCTCATAATGTTGCTGACGAAAACAGATTCAATGTTTGCTATTTTTGTTATTTCCGGAAACATTGTAATGAAATCTTCCACTTTGAAAGAGGCATATACTCCGCCTGTTTGGTAGTTTACTCTGCTTGCAATAGTGCCGCCGGTGTGCAGTATTGAAATTGTCGGCAGTTCCGGGTTTTTTTTCACTTCGATTGTTTTTGCCTTGCCAACGCTTTTTCCTTCACTGATTTTTTTTATTGAAGTTATTTTTTCTATCAATAATCCTGCATTGTAACCATTCTTGAGTTTCAACATCAAAACGTTTTCCTCGCGCGTTGGGATAATGTATCCTTCAAGCGTTTGGCTGTCTGTTTTTACAGTAACGAAATCGCTTTCCTTGAGCTTTTTCTTTTTCAGGAATTCATTCAATTTCATGGCAATCATTGTTTTTGAAGGCAAACCTTTTTTTATTCGTTTTGCCTATTATTAAACACTGTTTTGACGTGATTATATGGTTTTAGCCAATAATGCTGTTTTGTTGAAGAAGGCGCAGAAGCGAAAGTTTGCTGTTCCAGCGTTCAATTCCATCAATCTTGAAACAGCCCAGGCGATTGTTGGTGCTGCGGAAGCAAAAAAAGCACCGGTAATTTTGCAGGTCACGCACAAGACAATAGAATACGCTGGATTGGAGAATACTGCTAATTTTGTTTTGCCGCTCATTAAAGCAGCGCGTGTTCCAATTGCTTTTCAGCTGGACCATGGGAAGGATTTTGAAACAGCAAAGCGTTGCATTGCACTTGGTTTTTCGAGCGTGATGATTGACGGTTCCAGGCTTCCGCTGGATAAAAACATTGTTTTGGCAAAAAAAGTTGTTTCTCTTGCGCAAAAATTTGGTGTTTCGGTTGAAGCAGAGGTTGGCGCTTTGGGAGAAAACAATTTTACCAATCCTGTTGATGCATTGTTGTTTTGCGCAAGCGTTCCAGTGAACGCGCTTGCTGTTGCTGTCGGGACAAGCCATGGCGCGCACAAGTTTGCTGGCAAGCCAAAAATCAATCTGCAGCTTATCAAAAAAATTTCTTCTTTGGTTAGCGTGCCGTTGGTTCTGCACGGCGCTTCAAGCATCGAACAAGGAGCCATTAAGAATGCCAGAAAATTTGGTTTGCAATTGGAAAAAACCAGTGGCGTGCCAATGCAGCAATTGAAAAAAGCAATAAAACTCGGGGTTTGCAAAATCAACATTGACACTGACTTGCGCTTAAGCTTCAGCATTGCGCTGCGCGAATACCTGCAAAAGAATTCTTCCGACTTTGACGCGCGGAACGCGCTTTCCTTTGCGCGCGCGGAATTGCAAAAAACCTGTGAAAAAAAAATAATTGATTTCGGGGCTGCCGGAAAGGCAAAATAATCTTTTCCAAAATATTTTTTTGGTTTTTTTTAAATCAGAAAAAAACTATGATTTTTTGAATGGCAGTTTGAACCAGCTGTCTTTGATTGGCATCGCTTGGATTCAGTTGACTGTTACGTCCTTTGGGTCCGCCGGGCTATCAGGCTTCCATGGCCGTATGTCTGTAGGTTGCTCTTCTTGCCCTGGGTTTTCTGTTTGCTTGGTTGTTTCTGGTGCACAAGTGCCATTAACAGGTTCTGTTATTTCCATTGCATGATGTGGGTCAGCGTCAACAAAAACCTTTTCTGGTTCCGCATCTTGCCACGCGTTTTTGCATTCGAACGCGTAATAACAATTGCTGCAATAATAATTTTGTTCGCATTTTTCCGTTGAACTGTCAAAAATTGTTTCGCCTTTTCCAGCCGGCTTGCAAAGCGAGACTCCTGTTCCAATAACTGAAAATTCCACTGAATTTTCGTCAAAGCCAGCGTTTTCCCCTTCCACTCTTATTTCAGCGACATAGTTTGCCGCTAGTTCTATTTCAAGGTTTATTGGAATGAGTTTTTGCTCTCCCGGGCCGAGTTCTGTTTCTCCACTGTTTTTTTCCAGCACTAATTCCATTGTTGTTTTTTGCTGGTTGAGCTTGAACAATTTTGTTTTTGCAAAAACGCTTGGCGCAAAAACGCTTCCGTTGTTTTTTACCAGCAAATCAATATTGAACGTGTTTTCCGTTGAAAAATCCATTTCGCTGAGTGCGCTTGTTGAAACAATTTTTATTTGCGCCGGCCTTTGCCCGAAGTATACTGTGCATGCCGCAATGTTGTGCTGGGATTCGCAGCGCGCGAATGTCCTGATTGCCTTTTTTTGCTTGAACAAAACGCTTGCCTCGTTCCATTCTATTGTGTTGCTGCATTCTGTGCCCTTATCGCAGCAGTCGCTTGCGGAATTGCATTCAAACATTGTTTCCAATTGTGCTGCCCTGAAAGTGTTGCCTGAAAAACTTGTTTCGCTTTCAAAAACAGTGTTTTCCGCTTCAATTGCCTTGCCAGGTTTTGCTGTTGCAAACAATATTGCGCTTTCTATTTGTTTTTGCGCGTCCTTTGGCCACAAAAAATACGGTGAAAGATAAACGAAAAAGATGTACAGCAGCGCGAGCGTTGCAATTGCTGCAATCACAATCTTGAACGGCGTGAATTCCATTATTTCCACCTTTTTCTTTGCCCGCTGTTTGCCTCAATCCTGAAAACTAGTTTCAGCAGGTAACGAAGCACATAACCAATGCCTAAAACAAACGCCATTATTATTGCAAATTCTTCCCATCTGCCAGTTTTCAAGAAAAAATCTTTGAAGGGATCGGACCATTGCATTAGTGCAATTGTCGCATAAGCCACTATTGCGAATGCCGCGAGAAAAATTATTGCCTTCTGGAAAAAAAGAATTGTTCTTTCGCCAAACATATCGAATAAAAGAAGGCGCGTTGAAGTATAAAAACATTGTTTTTATTTCTGCGCTTGCTCTTCGCTTGCAGCGCTCGTGGCAATCTTTCTCTGGTTTTCAAACATTTGAATTATTTCTTTTACTGTTGTTGCCTGTTCCGGTTTTTTGTCCGAGCGCATTTGTATCATCCGCGGAAAGCGCAGTGCAAATCCCTCTTCGCTGTCCTTTTTTTTGCCAGCGGTGTGGATTGGGCTTTTTGTTATTTCGTCCGCGCGCACTTCAATGACATGTTTTGGTTCGCACCAAAAATCAGGCTCAATCTCTGAATCAACGCGCGCCGGCTTGCTTGAACGCTTGATTTTGCTGAGCATTTCTTCCAAATCTGTCAGGGTTTGCTCGCTCATTCCGGTTCCAATCTTTGCAATGCTCTTGAACATGTCTTCTCCCTCGTCGTAAACTGCAGTCAACAATCCTCCCAAGCCGAATTCTGTTCTTTTTCCCCTGCCCTTGAAATAACCGATTATTACTGCGTCGATGGAATCAGACAATTCGCCCTTGTACGAGCGCTTTAATTTTATCCACGCAAATTTTCTCGCTCCTGCAATGTATCTTGCATTCAGGTCTTTTGCGATTATTCCTTCCAATCCTTTCGAAACATTGTCTTCGAAAAACTTGTTCATTTCTTTTGCAGAATCCGTAACAATGCTTTTTGTTGCTTCTATTACCGCGCCTTTTTTGATAATTTTTTCCAGCGCTTGCCGGCGCTCTTTGAAAGGCAATGGCATAATGTTTTTTCCGTTCAGGTACATCAAATCGAAGGCAAAAAGCTTCAGGGGATATTCTGCGGCTTTTTCTTTTATGTCATATTTTCTCTTGCGCTGTATTGTCACCTGAAAAGGAAAATATTCCCCTGTTGTTTCATTGACTGCAAGGGCTTCGCCTTCAAAGATTGCTGTTTTCGCGTCAATCTGTTTTTTTACTGCGTCAATTATTTCCGGAAACATGCTTGTCATTTTTTCCATGTTCCTGCTGAAAATCTCAACTTTTTCATTATTCTTATGAATCGCCAAACGCAACCCATCGTATTTTGCTTCTACAGCACACTTTCCCAATTTTTCAATTATTTCTTCCGCGCTTGGCAATCGTTCTGCAAGAGTCGGCCTGATTGGAATGCCGGGCATTATTTCAATTTTTTCCAGTCCCTTCAATCCGTTTTCTTTCAGCGTTTGTGCAATCGCGCCCAAATCAGAATGAATATTGTATTTTTCCTCAATTATTTCCCGCAGTCGAATTTTCACGCGCAAATCAAATTCTTTTTTTCGCTTCTCCGGGTTTTTTTCTTTCAGATTTTCCTCGATTTCTTTGGTTATTTTTGGATTCTTTTCCACAAACTCTTTTGAATAAAGGATTGCAAGCGAATCCATTATTGTCGGGTCGCCAATGCCCAGGCGCAGGTTTTCCATTACTATCCTTACAACAAACCTTGCCTCCAAGGGATTGGCGCTGTTCAATAATTCCGCCAACAACCGGATTTTTGAATCCTGGCTTCCGGCGCCGGAAACATTTGCAATCTTTTGAAGATTATCAAATACTTTTTTCAGCGTCAATTTTTCCGAAAACAATGCCAATTGTTTTTTCTTTTTCAACAATTCCTCTGCAACAAAACCCAAATCTCCCTTTTGCTTGTACAAGCGCTCGACTTCCCCTTTTGTATATCCTGCCGCGCTAGCGATTGCTTCTTGCACAAAGCTTTCCCCCATTCCGATATTCACGCCCTCAAACTGTGGCGCCAACAATCCCTGTGCCAGAAAAACAAACCTTGCTGTTTCATCCGCGCGCATTTGCCTGAAGAATTCCACCAAATAATCCGCCATATCCAGCCTCGAACTGGCTTTTTCCACGCGCTCGAACAATTCAGCAATCAAAGCAAAATCCATAAGAACCAAACAATTATTGCACTTTTTGCATTAAAAAAACAATAGTCTGCGCGCCAAACAAGCAAGCTTTAAAACAAAAATAAGCTTTTTTTTGTGCCTATTGCAAGATAGTATTTGGCTCTTTTCTCGCAATTTCCAATCCGTCAAAGTGCTTGTCAAAGCTTATTATTGCCTTGCAGTTGAATTGTTTTGCAACAAAATATTGTATTGCATCATCAAAACCCAAGCCGGTTTTTTCCATCAAGTCAATTATTTTCAATTCGTCGGATATTACAGTGTGGTAGATAAAAAGGTTTTCCATTGATGCAAGCTCTTTCAAAAACTTTTTCAAGGCAGTGCCTTTGCCGTTTGCCAAAAGAACAAGCTCAATAGAATGAATTGCGAAAGAACTTGTCAATCCAACCATGTTCCCATTGGCAACTTTTTTTAGCAATGAAACGCATTCCGCGCACTTTTGCCTGCCCAAAAGCACTTCCAAGAAAATATTAGTGTCAATCAGATACATTTTAATCCGCTTTTTCAAGCCACTTTTTTAGCGCGCTATGCTGCAAAGAAACAGAATCGCATTTAATGTCTTTTGCAAGCCCCACAAGGCTTTCAATACTGCCTTTTCTTTTTCCCCTTGTTTCAATCCTGTTCATCCAATCATCGATTGCAACTGTTGCAGCCTTGCTGATTGCACCTTTCCTAAAACCAAAACTCTTCATTGCAAGCTGCCTGAATCTTGCAACAGCCCCTTCTTTCAACTGTATCCTCAATGTTTCCAATCAAACCACCATATAGCAATATAGCCAAATAGCCTTAAAAATGCCATCGCCAAAAAAACACAAAACCACCCTGTGCCGGAAAATGACAATCTATTCTCTTGCGGGCAAGCTGTTTCTTGAATAGTTAGCAATTTAAGCCTTCTATTCAACAAATTTTTCAACAAGTTTATGCGGTTTTAACAACTATGCCGCCAGGCATATTCAACCTCTGAGCAAAGCGAAGAGGTTGCATTTTCGCCAGCCTTAGTAAGGCTGCTTTAGTAAAACCGAGGGGATGTAGTATAGCTTGGTCCAGTATTCTCGCTTTGGGCCGCAGCTTTTTTCGGGGAAAAAACCTGGGAAAAAAAGGTTTTTTGCTGTTGCAAAAAACAATTGCCTGTGCAAAAAAGCGAGTGACCCCGGTTCAAATCCGGGCATCCCCAATTCAAGCATTTTTTGGGGCTGTAGTCTAGCCTGGTAGGATTCTAGCATGGGGAACCTTTACAGTATCCAGAATGCTAGCGACCCGAGTTCAAATCTTGGCAGCCCCATTTTTCAATTAATTTATTAAACTGGTTCGGCGCAAGGTGATTAAATGGCAGAGAAAAAAACAGTTGTTCAGGAAAAAAAACCGGAAAAAATCACTTTTAATATTGACAAGAAGGCAAATTTTAGCGACTGGTTCACTGAAATAATCCAGAAAGCAGAGCTTGCTGATTTGCGCTATAACATCAAGGGCTTTCTCGTTTTTCAGCCTTGGTCTGTTTTTGCAATGGAAGCAATGTATGATTATTACGAGCGCGCGCTGCAGAAGCGCGGGCACAAGCCTTATTGGTATCCTGCGTTGATTCCTGAAACCAATTTTCATTTGGAAAAAGAGCATGTTGAGGGTTTTGCGCCTGATGTTTTTTGGGTTACTGAATATGGCAATGGGCAAAAGCTTGAGGAAAAATTTGCTTTGCGCCCGACAAGCGAAACAGCAATGTACCAGATGTTTTCAATCTGGATTCGCTCTTACAACGATTTGCCTTTCAAGACATATCAGCGCTGCCAGGTCTGGCGCCACGAAACAAATGCAACAAGGCCTTTTTTGAGGAGCAGGGAATTTTATTGGATTGAAGCCCATGATGCTTTTGCCACAGAGCAGGACGCAATAAAACAGGTTCATGAGGATATGAATACTGCTGAAGAGGTTTTGCACGGGATTTTTGGCGTGCCATTCATTTTTTTTGAAAGGCCGCAGTGGGACAAGTTTGCTGGCGCGGAAAAAACCTTTGCGGCAGACACAATAACTCCTGACGGAAAAATAATCCAGCAGCCTTCAACACACTTGTTAGGGCAAAATTTCAGCAAGCCGTTCAATGTAAAATTCACTGACAAGGACGGGCAAGAAAAATATTGTTACCTTACCTGTTACGGTCCAGCAATCAGCAGGATTTTTGCTTCGGTCATTGCAACGCACGGAGACAACAAGGGATTGCGCTTTCCATTCGAAATCGCGCCAGTACAAATAATTATTGTGCCAATCGCGGCTGACAAAAACAAAAAGGTTTTGGACAAATCAAAAGAGCTGAAAGAAACGCTTTTTGGGGCAGGCTACCGTGCAGACGCTGATTTTAGCGAAAAAAGGCCCGGGGAAAAATTTTATTTTTGGGAAATGAAAGGCGTTCCGTTGCGCATTGAACTCGGGCCAAAAGAGCTTTCTGAAAAAAAGCTTATTGTTTACCGCAGGGACTCCGGAAAAAAAACAGCAATCAAGGAAAAAGAGCTATTGCAATTTGTGGAAAAAACCGGAAAAGAAATTTCCAGCGCACTAAAGGCGGAAGCCGACAAAAAGTTCCAGAACATTATTGAAAACGCTGATTCAATTGAAGAAACAAAAAAAGCCATTGAGTCAAAAGGCATAGCCCGCGTGAATTTTTGCAGCATTGGAATGGATGCAATAAAATGCGCAGAGGCAGTGGAAAAAGATTTGCAGGCAACAGTCAGGGGCAAGCGCGTTGGCATCGAAGAAAAGCCTTTTGGCAGCAAAAAATGCGTTGTCTGCGGCAAGGAAGCGAAAGTTGTTGCGTATATTGCAAAGCAATATTGAGCCGCCTTAAGGCGGTGCAAATGCGCAACCTTCCAGTTGAGCATGCCTAACGGCAAAGGTTAAGAATTGTTTTTTATGGAAACAATGAGGATTCTTGTTACCGGTGGAACAGGCTTTATTGGTTCCAACATTGCGTTGGAATTGCTCAAGCAAGGGCACGAAATAATAATCACCGGAACAAAAACCGGCGAACAAAAATTACTGGAACTTGAAGATTCAATAATTGAAGGGCACTTGAATGACATTGACTGGAAACGCGCTGGCATTTTCGATTTGTTGTTTCACGAAGCCGCAATAAATGACACGACCTTTCTGGACGAAAAAGAAATGTTCCGTGCCAACGTTGAACCAGCAAAAAAACTGTTTCCATATACTTTAAGCGCTGGCTGCAAGGCAATTGTTTTTGCTTCTTCAACTGCTGTTTATGGCGATGTTACAGTTCCGTTCAGGGAAAATGGTCCAGTGCATCCACTAAACCCTTATGCTGAATCAAAGCTTGCATTGGAAGAGTATGCAATGGATTTTGCAAGGAAGAACAAAGGAATGAATATTGTTGGTTTGCGTTACTGCAATGTTTTTGGCCCGAGGGAAAACCACAAGGGAAAGCGCGCGACAATGATTTACCAGTTGGCGCAGCAGATGAGAAAAGGCAATCCAAAACTGTTCAAGTTTGGCGAGCAAAAGCGCGATTATATTTACGTAAAGGATGTTGTCAGGGCAAACTTGCTTGCAGCAAAGTCAAAAAAAACAGGAATTTTTAATTGCGGCAGTGGAAAACCAACCTCTTTTAACCGGCTGGTTGAAATCCTGAATGGGGTGCTTGGCACAAATCGCGTGCCGGAATACATTGGCAATCCTTACACTTCCGCTTACCAGGCGCACACTGAATGCGACATGTCTTTTACAAAAAAAAAGCTCGGTTTTGTTCCGGAATACGATATTGAAAAAGGAATTTTGGATTATTACAAATCAGGTTTTCTTTAATCGCTTTGCTGTTGGATTTGCAGTTCCATTTCTTCTGCTTCTTTGCCCCCAATTTTTTTCTTTAACTCTTTAATTTTTTTGAATCCTGATTGCTCGTAAATTTTTTTTGCGGTCTTGTTTTCTTTTGCAACCAGCAAAACGATTTTTTTGCACGCCTGCTTTTTGAAGAAGTCGATTGCAAAATCAACGAGTTTTTTTCCGATTTTTTTTCCGCGGAATTTTTCAAGGACGCTCAATGCGGTTATGCGGCCGGTTTCTTCGTCCAGAAACTCCAAATCAATAAAGCCCGAAAGCCCTTTGCTTTCCATTGCCTTGAAAACGAAAACGCTTGGCTGCAACACTCTTTCGTGAAATTTTTCCGTTTCAAATTGCTTGTATGGAAATTCTTTTTGCACTATTTTCAGTATTGTTGGAACATCCAGCGGCTCTATCGGAACTATTTTTTGCAATCGCATTACCTTTGGGTTTTCAAATAATCGCATATTTCTTTTTCAGTGACAGAGCAACCACTGTATTTCATTGCAAACAATGCTGCTTCCAGAGCCTGTTTTGTCTGGCCCAGTTCGTCTGCGAAAAATCCTTTTTCGAAACAGAGCGCAATGAGTTCGCTTGACCTTACTATTTCTATTCCGGAAAGCATTTTTTTCAGTTCTGAAATTTTTTGGTTGTCAAAAACAATTTTTTTTTCTATCCCCCGTTCAAGCCTTTGTTTTAGCCTCATCGGGTCTTCCAAGAGCATTCTTGCAGTCCTTTCGTCTATTGCAATCGCTTTTGCCCCAGTTTTTTTTGCCAGGGCAAACGCTTCCGCTTCGCCTTCTTGAATGAGATTTATTGGTTTTCCATTGGCAAAAAAAACATTGTTTGCTGTTTCAATTATTTTTTGCATTTGCCTTTGCGTTTCCTCGTCGCGCGGCATTACTTTCAGCCAGCCGGAATCAACTGCTTTTTTTATGCGAATCGCATTCAGCTCAAAGCGCTTGATTTGCAAGGGGTGCTCTACAATTTCATAATACACCGAACGTGGAATGAGGAATTCTGCCTTGCTGCTGTTTGCAAGCTTTTCCAGTATTTCAATAAAGCATTTTTCCGAAATGGAAATAACAGCGCTTGAATCAAAGACAATGGAATTCATGTTTCAAGCACCTTTTTCAATTGCTTCAGCCTTGCCGCAATTCCTTTTGCTTCCCCGACTTCATCGTGCATTTTTGTTATGCCAATGTAATTCAGCAATTGCTTTTTGTCCGCGCCAGTAAGTGCGGCGGCTTGGCTAAGGCTCAGCCCCAGGGCATAGGCACTGCTTGCCATTTTCACTCGCGCTGTTTCATAAATGTTTGCAACATAGTTTCCAAGCTCCTTGTCTGTTTCAATAACGTGCGCGCTAAGTTCAGCAAGTTCCTCTTCAAACCTTTCCGCATTTTTTTGTTCTAGTGCTTCAATCGCGCTGTCAAGCGAGCGCAATATTGCGTCTTTTACTTTTCCCCAGCGCTTGTGTTTTGTAATGTGTGTTTTGACTGACATCTTGTGCAGCGAATACGCTATCAGCGATATTTCCGCGAGCAATTTATCCGAATTGAAAGAGGCTTCGTTTATTGCCTTGCTGCTCTGAACGCGCAATTCGACAATATTGCCTTGTTCAAAAGCGTCACGGATTGCGCGCATTTTCAAAGCCAATTCTTCAAGCATGAAAGACAATACGCTGCGGTTTATTTAATTGTTGTTGGGTTGTTGCAGCTAAAAAAAGCTTTTTATATCCTAAAGGCTTATTTAGTATCATGGATTCGAGATTGCTTGTTTTTGCTTTGTTGGCAGTGTTTTTGCTGCCTTCAGCGTTCGCTGTCATTAGCAGCCAGCGTGCCCTGGATTTTGTAACGAAAGAGAACTATTTTTTGTATGAAAATGAAAGCGGGCAAGTGTTTCCGACAGTGAAAATCAAGAGTTTTGGCCAGTATTATTGGCTTGTTGCTGTTTCGAGCGGAGAAGCCCCTGTTACATATATTCCTGTTTTGGACAAAAAGGAAATCAGCGTTCCGGACAGCACTGCCACGCAGCGCGCATTGTTCAAGACAGCAGATGTAATGTGGTTTATTTCAAAATTCAAGGAACGCCTGTCGAGCCAGGACCAATGGTTTTTCAGCACTACAAACGCGAGCTTTTTTTCCAATCTTGCGCTAGTGATACAAAACGAGCCTTTCGAGCTTGAATCAATAAAAACTGATTTGAAGGATGCAAAGGCGAATGCTGAAATTTCTTCAATGAATTCCCTGTTGGTTTCAATGAGCCTTAAGGCGAGCGCGCTTTCGGCGCAAATAAACGATACTATTGCGGCAGAACAGTCTTTTTTCAATGACCCTGATTCCAACCAGTTGAATTATTTGAAGAATTCCTTTGACGACGGTTTTTCTCTTGCAAAGGATTTGGACGAGGAAATAATCCAGTACAACGCGAGCGTTGTGCGATTGAAAGACATTGTTTCAAAATCCAGCATTGACTCTTCAAAGAAAAACCAATTGCTTTCTTTTGCAAACCCGCCGCAGCAATTGCTGCAGGTTTCCAGCAAGGTTGTTGTTGCCGACAGCGTGAAGCAGGCAATTGATTCCGCATTCAATTCTTCCATTACGCGTTCAAAGGATTTGGTTGACAATCTTGCATTGCGCACCAAGCGCAATA
Source organism: uncultured archaeon (assembly GCA_964402015.1). Classification (GTDB taxonomy): domain Archaea; phylum Iainarchaeota; class Iainarchaeia; order Iainarchaeales; family JAGVWC01; genus CAYOAS01. The sequence goes on from CAYOAS010000001.1 coordinate 32,949, forward strand.
AGGCTGCTTTGGACTTGAAATCAAGCGATGAAGATTTCAAGCAGAAAACAGACGGAAAATTAGCTTCCCTCGAGCAGGCTGCCGCAACAATTCTTTCAAGCGATTATTTTTCGCTTTGGAAAAACCAGGAAAAGCTCCAGGAATTTTCCGAGAATTATTCGCAGGCAAAATCCTTGTTTGAAAAAGGCGATTATGATTTGTCAATGAATTATTCTGTAAAGGCAAAGGGCAATGCCGTAATTGTCTTGCGCGACGGCTTCCTGGACAATACCCCCCCCGGAATTGATTGGTCGCTCTGGATTTATTTTGCAATAATAATCGTAATAATTTTTGCAATAATTTATTTCCTGCGGAACAGGGAAAAGTTTTCCGCGCTAATACAACAGCAGGGCGGCGAAGAGGAAGAGGTGAAATTCCGTGGCTGGGAAAAAAAGTGAAATAATACTTTTTTTTCTGTTGCTTTTGCTTCCGGCTTTTTCTTTTGCAAGGGATTTTGCTGTTTCCATTGAACCAAAAGATTTCAACGGAATTCCTGAAATTTACAAAGACGAGCTTGTTTCCTATCAGGTCAAGGCAATAAATTTCAGCAATGAAAAAATAACCGGCCTGCATATTGAAATAGGCGCAGAGCCAGGGCTTGCAATCATTGACAATGCCGCGGAAAACGAGAACAATATTGAAAGGCAAAAAAAGACTTTTGAAATAGAGCAGATAAAACCGGGAGAAATCGCTGTTGTCGAATTCCTTTTGAAGGCAAAGGCGGAAAATAGCGAAAAAGCCATTGTTTCCGCAAATTATGGCTTGCTGAATTACACTAATTCCGTTGTTGCTTTCCTGAAAATTGTTCCAAGCGACGTTGTTGTTTCAGTGAATGCAAAACAGCCTTTGTTTGCGCCAACAGAAGAAAACGCATTGTTGCTGACAATTTCCAACAATTCTGCAAAACCAATTTCTGCAGTGCAAGCACAGCTGGTTTTGCCCCGCGATTTTGAATCGGATGCAAACATTCTTGCCTTGGGGGAACTCGCGCCAAGACAGAAAACAGAAAACAACGAATTCTTTTTTCACGCGAAAGAGCTCGCACAGGGAAAGCGCAGGGTCGCATTGCTTGTTTCGTTTTCCGATGAAAAAGGAAAGCACACTCTTGACAAAGCAGTGAATGTGGATGTGAAATCCTCTTCGTTTGCGATTCTGGTTGTTTTCATTGCAATCGCATTCATTGTTGGAATTGTTTTGCTTTCCGGCAATGGCAAAAAAAATAATTTTTTGGCTGAAAAAAAGAGCGAAAAACCGAAAGCCGCGGAACAAAAAAAAGCCGAAGCAAAACCTTGACAAGGCAAGTTTTTGTTTCAAGAGTATATTTCTATTGTGTCAAAATCCTGGAGCTTGTAATTTTTTGAAACGCGTTGCCCTTCAAATTTCGAGGAACCCCAGACTTTTACATATTTCAGGTTTTTTGCAAAATCCTTGTGCAGCATTCCTGCAACGTTCTCCACTGCCGTGCCTTTTTTCAGAACCAGCGGTTCATTGAAGTCAGCCGGCTGGCCGGGTTTTTTTGTATAAACAATGACTTTTTCCAGCAGCATGAAAATTTTCTGTTTCAGTTCTTCTACTTTCGAGTTCTCAAAAACAGTGCAATTAAATCCTGCCGCAAAATCAGGTTTTTTCACTGTTGTTTCGTTTTTTGCGTTCAATATTGCAATCGCGCGCTTGTAAACTATTCCCTCGTCTATTGCCTGCAATATTTTGTCAGCGCTTTTCAGCTCTTCGTTCAAAACAACGCTTGCCTTGTGGTATCCCAGTGATTTCAGCAATTGTTCAAGCTTGTCAATCGGCATTTTGAGAAATTTTTTTCCCGCAATGCTTATTCCCTTGTATTCGCTTTGTTCTATTTTTATTTTCGGTTTTTTTTCATTCAAACGGATTTTTGCCTTTGCCAATTCGTTTTTTATTGTTTGAAATTCAGATTCAGCATTTTCCGCATCAAGAACAACAATAACCGCGTCAGCATTCCTTATTATTGAAAGAAACTGTGTTCCATTAGCTTTTCCTTCCGCGCTTCCTTCAATTATTGCAGGAACTTCAACCAATTGCACGTGCGCGCCCTTGAAATTCATTGAGCCAATCTCCGGTTTTGTTGTAGTGAATTCGTGCGCCGCAATCTCCACTTCAACGCCAGTAAGCGCTTTCAATAAAGTGCTTTTTCCGCTGTTCGGCAAACCAATAACAACAATTTGGCCAGCACCCTCTTTTTTTACGTTGTATGATATGCCGGAGCCTTTCTTTGTCATTTGTTCTTTTTGCTTTTCCATTTCCCTGCGCAGGTTTGCGATTTTTTTGCTCAATTCCGCACGCAGGTTTTCTCCACCCTTGTGCCTAGGCGCAAAGCTCTGCATTTCCAGCAAGGCAACCAGCTTTGCCTCCAAACTGTTCGCCTGCTCATATTTCATTCTCGCGCGCTCAAACTCAAAACCCGCATTAGCCGGCATATAATTGTTTTTTGTTGGTTAGTTTTTTATTCTCGTTATATGTTTTTCAGCCAGATGGTTTCGTTTTTTTCTTTTGACACAACTTTGTAGCCATGGCTCTCAAGCAATTGCCTGTAAAGTTTTTCTTTTTGTGTGGGCGGAATTTTTTCTTCATCCCGCGCATGAACAACCACTGATTTTATGCCTGCTTTTTTCATGCCTGCTTCAAACTCTTGCAATAAGGCATCGTCAAATTTCCAGAACCTTTTCCTGGTATTGTTTGGCAGCAGCGCAACAAAAGGGTGCCTCATTTGGATTGTGTCAACAAAAACAGCTGGCTGTACAAAATTGATTTTTTTTGCTTCCAGTATTGCTTTTGCAGGTGCCACTATGTCGCCTTTCATATAGCCAATTGCCCCCCTCAAGTTAACTGATGCATCAAAATCAGTAAGCCTAAAAAGCGCAACCAATTCCTGGCTTTTTTTGAATTCGCCAGGATGCGGAAAAGCAACAAGCCTTGCGGTTGGGCCGCTTCTGAACAGTTTTAGCACTATTTTTGTATTATTATTAAGCGAAACAGTTCTGGCGCTCGGAAAACCGCTCCAGAATTCAGCACACAAATGATTGAAAGCAGCTGTTGCACCAAAAGACGTGAATCGCAGATTTACCGGCTTTATTTTTTTCTGCCTGTTTTTTTTCTTCATTAAAGAGATTTGCAAAAAACATTTTTATAAACAACCCCTCAAATTTTCTTGATGACCAAGAAAAGGAACGGTTTTGACGAATTGTTTGCTGCAATGGCTGCAGGCAGGAAGCGCTGCCCTTGGGCAAAAGAAATGACTTTAAAAGAATCAGCGGAATTCATTCTTGCAGAAGCAAAAGAGCTCATGGCAGAAGTTGAAAAAAATTCTGTTGAAGAAATGAAAGAAGAATTAGGCGATATACTGGCAGTCTCTTTCTTCTTTGCTGTTCTTGCAAGAGAAAAAGGCTATTTTTCAATCAATGACGCACTGAAGAACGCTGTTGAAAAATTCAAGCGCAGGAAACCCTGGATTTTTGACGAAAAAATAAAAATCGAAAACTCTGAAGAAGCAAAGCGCTTTTATTTGCAGGCAAAGCAAAAAGAAAAATCGGAAAAAGCAGCTAAGAAAGACAGACCTTGAAGACAAGCAGTTCTTCAAAAAACAAGCGCTTCCGCGCGACAACTTCAAAAGCAAAACCAGTTTTTTTCAGCAATTTTTTTGTTTTGTTTTCCCAGTTCAAACTGCTCTGGACAAAAAAAATTATTCCACCATTTTCCAGACGCGCTTTTACCTGCTGCAAAAAGCTGTCTAACACTTCCCTGCCTTTAATGCCGCCGTCAGTGTCCAGCCATTTTTTTTCGTTGCCAGAATCAACGTATGGTAGATTGAAAATTATCAAACCAAATTTTTTGTTTTTCAGAGCAGAAAACAAATCGCTTTTTTTGAAAACAGCGCTCTTTCCGAAGCCAAGCGTTTGTGCGTTTTCCTTTGCGTTTGCAACAGCGTTTTTGTCAATGTCAACAAAAAAAATTTTTTTTGCACCCAGCAATAGCGCGTTCAATCCCTGCAATCCTGTTCCGCAACCCAAATCCAAAACGATTTTGCCTTTTGCGTCGCTTTCTTTTATTGCATCAGCTAACAATAATGAATCTTCTTTTGGCTCGAAAACAGAATCAAAAACAGCAATTTCAAGGTTCTTGAAAAAAAATTTGGTATTCATTTGTTTTCAGCTTGCCTGTTGCCATATTTCAGAGAATTCGCTCTCGAATTCGTCAATTATTTCCTGGTTGACTAAAAACACGAGGTTTTCGTCATTAGTTTCGTCAGCGTTTTCAGTGTAATTGAAGGAACCAGTTGCAACCAGCCCGCTGTCTATTGCCATGAACTTGTTGTGCATTGAGCCGCCGTCGATTCTCCTTATCCTGACTTCTATTCCGTTTTGCCCGAGCAATTCGTCCTTGCTGTATTTGCTTTCCGCCTGCACTGCATCGGTTATTATCCTGACCTCAACGCCGCGCTTTTTCGCTTCAATTAGCGCGTTCGCTATTTTTGCGGAAGTGAAACTATAGACTGCCGCGTGAACGCTTTTTTGGCTTGAATTTATTTGTTGCACAAGCTTGCTGGCGCAATTGTCTTCAGGGCAAAAGAATGCCTGTTCGGAAAAAGTTTTTTGCTGTGCGTTGTTTTCATAGGCAATGAAAACAACTGAAGCGCACAATAGGAATAGCAATGCGAGAATTGTTTTTTGAGTTTTCATTTTGATTCATTCTTTCTTGCAAGCGTTGAAATCTGGATGAACCGTGCAGATTTGCTTTTTCAAGTCTGTTGTTTCGATTGTGGTGTAAATGCAGTCTATTACTGCGCTGGGCAGCGCAAACAGCTTGTATTGCCTTGCCGCATTATGGTCATTTTCCACTGTTGCTTTTGTCTGGTTTTCGTCAAGGCATTTTTCGAAAGCAGCCTGGTCTGGCATTTTTATTTCAATTGCTTTTGTTTTCAATGCATTTGAATCAGTAATGTCAATTGATTTTTCAAACAATGCCATGAAAAGCGCTTTTTTGTATTCTTCAAGTTTTCCTTGGTTTCGCGCGCATTCTGTTGCAATTGCTGTTTTTTCAGATTGTTCAACTATGGGAAAACTGTGGTAATTGTATTCGATGTTTTCGTTGAAATCCTTTTTTATTTGTTCAATTATTCCCTGGCTCTCAAAAGAGTACTTGCTGAAATAATCGTTGAATTCGTCTATTCTTACAGTGCCATTCTTTACTCCGCACCTTTCCTTGAATTGCGGGTCCATGAACATTATCGGGGCAAATTGTTGCGCTTCTCTTGCAATATCTGCTTCCGCAATGACAAAATAATCGCCGTTTGCTGTCGAAATTTGATTTATTGCGGCATACGCTTTTGGGTCTGTTAATTTCAGTTGTTTCCAGTTCAATAACACTGAAGGGAAGCTTTTTATCCCGTACATTCCTGCAAGAACCCCGTTTTCTTTTTCCTGCACATCAAGCCTTTCCACGCTGTATTTTACATTCCTTTGCGAAAGATATGCTTCAAGAACGCTTGCATTAAAGCAAATTTTGCAATCCGAATTGAAAAATACTTTTAGTTCCACTGCTTGCTCGTCAAAGGTTCCCTTGTTTACAGAACCGCCTGGCAATTGTGCTGCCTTTGGGAGAAAAAGCGAGTTTATTGCAAGCCCTGCCGCAATGCCAAAGACAATAAGCAATACTGCCAGATAAACCGGAAAACCAGTTTTGTTTTCCTTTCCGGCCTTTGCTTGCGCGCGCTGTTTTTTTCCTTCTTTGCAGCTTTTCTTTTGTGTTATTTGCTTTTTTTTCTTTTCCAAAGAAATCCCTCTCAAATAATCAATTATGCTGTTTGAAAAAGTTTGATACAAATATTTTAAAAAACCTCCCGAATGGAAAATTATTATCCTTAGGCCAAAGTGATTGGGTGTCTGAATTTACTTTTTTTTTGGCAATTGTCGCGCTCGCGCTTTTTGCAGTCATAGTTTTTGTCTCTTTTGTTTTTCCGAAAAAGAAAACTTTGGCGCTTGCAAAACAGAGTTCTCCTGAATCCTTGCCGGATTGGCAAAGCGCACAGTTTTTTCCAGGGCAGTTCGATGGCTTGCCGGAAGAAAAATTTCCAGTTTTAGAAGCGCGCCTGAATGCCCTGGGCAACAAGGTTTTGCTCGCGCACGAGCGCCTGCAAAAA
>CAYOAS010000002.1:0-31218 GCA_964402015.1 uncultured archaeon
CGGACTACGAAATCCGTAAAAAAGAGGGAAAAAAAGTTCGGATTCCTAACCAAACCTTTTTAAACAAGGTTTATTTTTCAAATAGCTCATACCCTTTCACACCCTGAGCATAAAGTATCATACGCTTTCTTACACCGTAATCATCTACTCATTTTTGAGTAGCCTAACAATTTTTAGTATAGTTATGTAGCATAAATTATATATATATTATATACTATATTATATACTATCAGGGTGGTCGTGAAATCGGGAGAAAAGATAGCCCATGCGCCCAGACCATCTATAATAATCATATATTATAATTAATGATTATTATAATGGAATCAGCCTCAACAAATTTTCTAACGAATTTTATAACGAATTTTCTTCCTAATTGCTTTGCTAATTGCTAAAAATAGTCCACTTACACCTAATTAAAATGCGACATTTAACTTATCGCAAACTTTGGCGTTCTAACTTATTTTTTTATGAGAAGTTACAAACCAAAGATGCCATGAACCTAAAACAAACATACTCAACAGGCATATTACAGCTCATTTGCCTTCCTGTCCTTCTGTTATGCAACAACCTCTATCTTCCCATTACAAGGCAATTATAACCTGCCACTTACATAATGGGCTTTCATTGATTGCTGTGCTTATGTTCTGGCGATAATATAAGAGGCACTGAAATTAATAAACATTCCGCTTCAGCAATTATGTTATGTATCTAAAATTATATATATATATTATATTTCTATCAATGATTTTAATTAAGTTTAAAAATAGATTGCCATATAGGAAAAATATGAATGAATCACAATTCAAATCAATGGCAAAAAAACTATATCGTGAAAAGCACTATCCTGCCCTGCTTTATATATTAAAGAATAAAAAAGAAATAAGTTTCTCAAATTTACGAATCCTTTTTATGAAAGAATCTGGAACATTAGGATACGCTTATCGGAGTTGGCTCTATTTTTTAGAAGCAAATGATTTTATCACCATCAAAAAACAAGGAAAAGAAATGACAATATCACCAAACGAACAAAAAATTGACGAAACCATAAAAACACAAAAAAAGAGTTGGGCGATGTGGTTCAATGAAAATCAACAATAAAACAAGAATTTTTATTATATATCTGGCATTCCACAAACAAAAAAATATTGAACATGTTGGAAAAGGCGCACTTTTCAGATTTTATTCCAGACTAACAAACCTATCACTCCAATCGTTTACAAAATTTTTAGAGGAAATGGAATTACTCATGTTCATCCAAAAAAATCACGATAACAGTTATAGTTTTTTAGACCAAAGAATAAAAATTGAATTTGAAAGACTATCCCCAGATGTAAAAGAAATCATAGAAACAGAAACAGAGAAATTATTAGTGATAAAATGAACTGCCCAATATGCGATGCACACCTCTCAAAACAAATATTTGAAAGAGAAATAAAGCAATACGAACCAAACGAATTCAAAGAAGGCAAATTCAACAAACAACAAAAAAAAGAAATACGAACAAAACTAAAATGCAAAAAATGCGGATTTGTAAGAGCAATAATGACAAAAGATTAACATGAAAACACCAAAAAAATACTGCCTATATTGCGGAAAACTAACTGAATACTGGAAACCATACTGCCAAAAATGTTGGGAAAAACAACAAACAGAAAACCAAAAAGTGAACAAAGATTCCGATTACAACGAAAACCACAACCAATTATGCAAAGACCTCATTGAATCCTTACAGTTACAATATATCACTCGCATTCACATAGACGACCTAAAAAACAGAATAAAATAAAAGGAGGCGAAAAAATGAAATGCAAATGCGAAAAGTGCGATACTATTTTTGAAGCCAAAGGAAGTAAAACATTCATGGTTCTAACTGGGGGAACAGAATGCCCAAATTGCGGTGGGAATGTTTGCATAGTGTTAGCTCACAGGAAAAAAAACTTGAGGCGAAAAACATGACGGAAAAAATTGATTTGATTTGCCCAAAATGCGACAAACATTGCGAATGCACCTATATCGCAGGATTTAGTCGTATGACAAGAGAAAAAGGCACTACTGGGCATAGCCACTTAGTTACAAGAAAAAAAACTGAAAAAATACTTGGCGAATGCCCTTGCGGATACAAATTCAAAAACAAGGACTTGGAAAAATGATAAACAACAACGAAAAATGCCAATTGATATTAGGCGACTGCTTAGAAAAACTAAAAGAATTCCCAAACGAAACCTTTGATTTGGTCTTAACAGACCCACCATACGCTTTGAAATTCATGGGCAAACAATGGGATTCGGAATTCCCGAAAACGGAGGTCTGGAAAGAAATTTTGCGGACAATGAAAAGCGGAGCATTCTGCGTTTTCACAATGTCGCCAAGACAAGACTGCCTATTGAATTGCTTACAGACATTGAAGGAGGCAGGATTCAATTTGGGGTTTTCAAGTTGCTACTGGATTTACAATTCTGGCTTTCCAAAAAGTTTGGATATAGCAAAAATGATTGACACAAAATTTGGATTAAAAAGAAAAATAGTTAAAGAAACAAAATCTGGCGGTTTTAAACGAATGATGATTACAAATACAGAACAAGGATTCCGCCCTAAAGACTATTACCCAGAAGGAAATAAATTTTTTTCAAATGAACCAATTTCAGAACAAGCAAAGCAATGGCAAGGCTGGAAATCCTGCCAATTAAAACCTGCTGTTGAGTGCATTATTGTTGTTCAAAAACCACGCAGTGAAAAGACTATTATTGAACAAGTTTTGAAAAATGGTTGCGGAGCTGTTAATATTGAAGCAGGGAGAATACCATTTGCAAACGAACAAGAAAGAAAAGAAACTACTTGGATTGGGAGACGGGGATTTGGAAATTCTGAAAACGATTATGGAAATGGACTCGCACCAGAATATTTTGAAGGGGAAAAAAATGGGCGTTTCCCTGCAAATTTATTTGTATCAGGAAACCCATTAAAGGGGGAAGAAACAACAAGCGGAATAAGAAACCCAAACGAAAAACCAATTCTCCCAATTGAAAAAGGTTGGAATCAAAATGTAATGATTGATAAAACAATTCGTGGCTATTCCGATTCTGGCTCTCCAAATCGTTTTTATGATTTGGATAGGTGGGCAGAAAAACGAGGTATCACCCTCGCAGAAACACCTGAAAAAGATTTAACCGCTTTCTTTGATGTGCCAAAACCAGCAACAAGCGAAAAAGATGAAGGATTAGAAGAACTACAAGAAAAAAATGTTAGAAAAGAAGATGGTTCTTGGAATTCATTAGAAATTTTTAGTAATCAATATACTGAAAGTTCAAATAATCCGACAGATAGGACAAAAAGCCCTAAACTTAAAAATTTTCATCCAACTACGAAGCCTGTTTTGTTGTTTTCTTATTTGGCTGAATTGTTTTGCCAGCCAAAAGGATTAATTTTAGACCCGTTCATGGGAAGCGGAACAACAGGCATAGCAGCCTTGAAACAAAATAAGCGTTTCGTTGGGATAGAAAAAGAACCAGAATATTTTGAAATAGCAAAACAAAAAATTGAAACAGAAGCAAAACAAACAAAACTATTCTAAAAAAAAGGAAGTGAAAAAGAATATGACAGAAATACTACTTTTGAGAGAACAAAAACCATTAGGGATACAAAAACAAAACAAAATAGGGATAATCTATATTCCAAGAAAATTCTTGGAAAAAGCAAGTTGGCAAAAAGGAGACACAATCTCAATAGACCTAACAAAAACAGAAAATGAATTCCAAATCAAAATCAGCAAGGCATAACCCCCCCTAAAGCCGAATTTAAGCCAGCATTTCGCTGGCTTTAGAAAGAGTGGTGCTACCCATCTCTTGCGGATTCGTGGGTGAACGAACAAACGCAAATAAATTACGGCAATGCCCCTTATAAAGTTTTCGGAACAAGAAATCCACTATCGCCACAGCATCCCACATCGGGGGCTGTGGCACAACATACTACTTTTTCATTGAATCCTATTCCACCAATTCGGGAATTTGGTTTTCCTGACCCTCCAAAGCAAATTACTGAGAGTGCCAGACTGCAAATGAAGCTCACCTTTAATTTCCTGTGGCGAAGCACCACTCGCATACATTTGCTTGAATTTAACCCTTTGCGCAGGAGAAAGATGAAAATGCTGTTTGCCTTTCTTATTCTTTTTCTTCCGAACAACAGGCTTTTCAACTTTTTTAACTTCACCATGCATCGACAAATCTATGTATTTGAATTGAGTAACTACCCTAACCAGAGCATCAAACTCATCAGCACTCAATTCACTCGGAATGTTCAGCGAAACCGCAACATCCTCATTGATTTTCACTTTAACTTCATACGAATCCATGATGATTACCTCACTTTTTTTATCTTTTACCTGCTTCCAAAATAGGAATCCCTGCCTCAGTCGGAATATAAATTATTTCCCTATTAGAAGGATTCTCAGTTATTCCATTAATATACAAATACCTCAAATAATCCTCATTTCCCTTCAATGAATCACCAATAATTTTGTTAGCCTGAGCAACACCCTTAGCCCTCTCAATCTCAGCATTCGCCAGCAAAGTGGAAGACTCAAATTTTGCCTTAGCCTCCTGAACCGCAACCTGCTTGCTAAACTCAGCTTTCGCCAACTCAGCCCTGCCATACTGCTCAGAAGCCCAAACATTATAAATCGGCGCAACCAAAAAAAACAATACTATCAAACCTAATGCGAAAACCGCCAAAAACAGACTCCAAAAAACTTCTCCTTGCGCCTTATTGTCCACATCATCACCTACAAATGCTCAATAGAAACTTTCACCTTGACAAATTTGTCGCATTCAACACAATAAAACCAATTAGCAACCCTTTGCATACCAACATTATTAGATTTAATGATATAAGCACCATGCAACTGATGACCCTTCTCACAATTCAAATTAATTTTCATATCGTATTATATGATACGATAACTTTTTAAACCAAACCCCTCCCTTTAATAGCTATGCAACCAGAGGAAATAAAAAAACGAATATTAGATTCCCTTGACAAAGACACAGGAAAAAGCATGATAGAGTTGGCAAGGAAAACAAAATTAAACCCAATGACAATTTCAAAATACGCTGCACTCCTTGAAGCAGAAGGCAAAGTAAAATTATTAAAACAAGGAACAAAAAAAATGATTGTGAAAAAATGATAAAAAACAAGGAAGATGTCTGGAAAGCAATCGCCCTAAGCGTTTTAGACACAAAAGAAATGCAAAGTGTCTTGGATAGGATAAACCGATTAGAAAACCTTTTGATTGACTTGGCTGGCGAGGACAACGAATTGCTTTCAAAGGGAGACATAAAAAGGGCTTTGCTTAAAGAAGGAGTGATACACAAATGATTATAACCATTCAAAACAAAAGAAAATACAAAATAAGCCTCTTTCGCCTATGGCAAGTGTTCTTCGCACTATTCGCCGTATTGCTAATTACATTCATCCCAACCATACTATTCACACTTCAACTAATCACAAGCTCTGACATTCTTGCATTAATTATGAACGCAATAACATTCTTTCTCCTCGCACCATTCATACAACTATTCTGGTTCTTCGCCATTCACGCAGCAACAAACAAAAAAAAGCCATTCTTCAAAGCATTCAGTGATGAATTTGAAGAAATTCTACAGGAATGGGGGGAAAAAATTGAGTAAATTAATTTTGACGATAGAAAGCGAAAACACATCCCTCCTTGACCAAGCAGAAAAATTAATTAATGAGCAATGGGGGAAATTGCCAAAAGAGCAAACCCTACTAAAAGTAAATGTAAAAAGAGAATGATGCTTTTGGATTCCCAGCAAGACAAAACAAAAATCATAATCGCAAGCATAAGCCTAATAGCCCTAATCGCATGGGTATTGCTATTCATACTCCCCAATTTCCTTACACAACCAGCAACAGACACAAACAAGACCACAGACCAAAACCAACAAACAACAATCTGCCCCATTTGCCAAGTATGCCCGACATGCCCTGTTTGCCCAAATTGCCCTACCCCCCAATGCGACTGCACAGCCCTCCAAAGCAATGTTACAACACTCACACAGCAACTCACAAAAATAACGACAGAAAAAGGAGAACTACAAAAAAATTTGAATGAGTGCATAGATAAAAACATTAACTGCACGCCAAGCGACTACAACTCAATAAAAATGGATTTAAACACATGCAGAAACGACTACACAAAAACATACAGCCTAATGAACGACATAAATTCAGACAGAAATACATGCAAAGCGCAATTACGAGACCTAAACGCACTAATTGATTATAACGCCATTGCCATAAACCAAAACCTACAAAACTGCCTAACACAAAAAAACGATTTAAATCTGCAACTCACAACATGCAAAAACGATTATAACACAAGCCAAACAAACTACCTCAACTACTACGCACAAAACGCAATCTGCCAAAACAACTTAAACCAAAAAACAATAGACCTCAACACATGCCTAAACGCAACAATACAACTCCAAAACACAAACCACGACCTAAACACACAACTAACAAACTGCGACAACAACAAAACACAACTACAAAACAAAATCCTAAACATCCACACAATCCTAAACGACTTTAATTATATGAGCCTTGACACAAACACAGACCAAGAACGAATACGACAACTCATACAAGACACAAACAACTGGATGTGAAAAAAAATGACACTACTACTATGCGACACAAATACACCCCTAATCCTACAAGTAATCGTTGTTTTAGTTGGTGCAGTAGTCATAGTAACAGTCCTCATACTAACCGCAATGTTTATTTTAGATTTCTTTATATCCCTTATAAAATTTCATCTAAAAAAAGAGCAAATCCTAAAAATCATAAAAGAATACGAACAAAAAGAAAAACAAAAAAGAGAGGAAAGTGAATATAAATGGATGAAGAAAAAAAAGAAAAAATCTCGCCAATCCCAATAATACTAATAAGCATTGCGCTACTATTACTCACATTCGCAGGAGGCTTAATGGCAGGCTACAATTTCTTCATGCAAGAAAAAGTAAAACAAGAAGTCCACGCATGGTGCAGCGATACAAACAATACAAGCACCTGCTGCATGACCTGCGACCAAATCAACAAAGCAAAATGCTACAACCAAATCACCAACGAATGGACATGCACACCCAACACACTATGCCCCAACTACATAGATGACCTACAATACACAACAACCACTTGGGAAACGCCAACACAAAAAAGTTTCACAAACACACAAGACAAAAACACCCAAAACGCACTATACGGCTCAAACTAACAAAAAAATTTGGTGGAAATAGAAAAAGGCATCAAAACCAAAAATTGCCTTTTTCTACCACAAACAAAAAAGGCTTTTGCAGAAATGGAAAAAAAGTAGCCACCCAAAAAGCTCCTTTCTCCATTGCAAAAAAAGCCTTTAAAAAGAAAACCAAAACTTTATATACCCCATCACCCCAATATATAGCGAATTACAGAGGTGTATTTGGTGGTGTCAAAGACAAGAATATTTATAGCCATTTTAATAACTTTTTTCTTGATACAAAACTCGTTCGCAATAACGGAAACAGTTTTCTATTCAGCAACTACAATCAGCCCATATGTCTCAGCATTTGACACAAATACATTCGTCATAACACATAGTAGCGACAATGGAAAACTCTATGTTTACGACAAAAACGGCAGCATAATAACCCCTGAAACTACAATCGGAGGACTATCAAACATCTCATCAAACGCAAAACTTGATGAAAACACACTTATCGTCGCATACCAATCATCAACCGACGGATATTTCAAAGTCTTTGACAGAAACGGAACACAAATAATTTCACAACAATTTAGCACATCAACCCCCGAAGGAGAATCAGTTACAACTCTTGACACAAACACATTTGTAATCTCATACAGAGACGCAAATGACAACGCTTACGGAAAATTAGTTGTCTACGACAAAAACGGAACACAAATAGGCACAACAACAACATTTAATTCAAATGTAGGTATAACAAGAATCACCACACTTGACCCGAATACAATAGCAATTGCCTTTGATGACTGCACCAATAAAAACGGAGCATTAGTGATTTACGACAAAAACGGAACACAAATAGGCACAACAACAATTTACAACACCTCAACATTTACATGCCCCACCACAGAAAATCCATCAATAACAGCACTTGATTCGAATACAATCGCAATCGCATACAGGGATTATGCAAACGGAAGCAAAGGAACATTCGTAGTCTATGACAAAAATGGAACACAAATACTTGGAGAAACAATATTCAACAACGCATCAACAGCAACAACAGGATGGAGCATGTCAATTGCAACACTTGACACAAATACATTCGCAATCGCCTACAAAGACGTTGGAAACAGCAACAAAGGAACATATGTTATTTACAAAAGAAACGGAACACAATTAATAGGAGAAACAATATTCAACAACGCAAGCACAGGATACCCAAGCATCACCGCATTGGATTCAACTACAATAGCAATCGCATATGAAGACACAGACAATAATGACTATGGCACATTCATAACCCAAGACATATCAAAACTCCCTCTATTAACCATCATTTATCCAAATGGCTATGAATCAATTGACAAAAATTCAATGCCAGACATAAACATTTTGTTCACAATAACCGATTCAGACTCAAATACATTCACAATTGATTTAAATTACAGCAACTTAAAAACAATTGGAACAGGCACGCCAATCCTAACAAACGCAAACAGCGCAACATACTGCGGAATCACCAACCCCTACTCATGCTCATACGACTGGAACATAACAGACATCAACGCAGGAGTTTATTATATATTATTAAATATAATAGATGATACAAATAATACAGGCACAGACACATCAAATTACCAATTCCAAATCTACCCACCATTTATTTTCAATCCAATTGATACAAACAGAATCGCAATAGCCTCCTTCAATTCAGATTTACATGCAATCGCATATTCAGACGTAGGCAACAGCAATTACGGAATATTCACGATTTACGACAGAAACGGCAAACTAATAACAGAAGAAACAATATTCAATGCTGGCTCACAAGGAACAACATCAATCACATTCCTTGATGCAAACACAATAGCAATTTGTTACAATGATTTAGGAAACAGCAGCTATGGCACATTCGTGGTCTACGACATAAACGGCAGTGTCATAACAAACGAAACAGTTTTCAATGCAGGAAGCGCAGCAGGATTCAACAATTACTCCAAATCAATTACAGCAATTGACTCACGAACATTCATAATCCCATTCAGAGACGTAGGCAACAGCAACTACGGAACATTCGCAATTTTTGACAGAAACGGAACACAAATACTTGGAGAAACAATATTCAACACAGGAAACACAGCTTATCACACAGTCGCAATGATAGACACAAACATTTTTGTAATCGCATATGCTGACGTTGGAAACAGCAGCAAAGGAACATTTGTTGTCTATGACAGAAATGGAGAACAAATACTCGGAGAAACAATATTCAACAACGCAAGCACAGGAGAATCATCAATTACCGCTTTAACTACCTCAACATTCGCAATCGCATATAGGGATACTGGAAACTCAAATGCAGGAACATTCGTGGTCTACGACAAAAACGGAAGCGTCATAACAAACGAAACAATATTCAACAATTACACCAGCAAAGGCGCATCATCACCAACAATCCTCGCACTCAATTCACACACAATTGCAATCACATTTGATGATTCAACAACCAACGGAAGCAAAGGTTCATACACCGTTTATGACACAAATGGCACAAGGATATCAAGCAAAGCAATATTCAATAATGCCACCACCGATTTTGCATCAGCCACACTATTAGATTCAAACACAATCGCAGTTGCATACAAAAACAGAATCGGCAACGGCTATGGTGAATTCAAAATAATAACAGACCTCTATATGCCAATGACTACCTCAAACATTACAGACGGAACATACCAAGCACCAACATTCAACGTAACATTATCATGCACAGACATAGGAAGCGGATGCTATTTAACATATTATAGACTTGACACAAACGCAGACACAGGAGTAACATACGACGCATGGCAAACATACACAATGCCAATCGCATTCAGCACAGACGGAAACTATGCGATTGATTATTACAGCATAGACATTTATGGACACAGTGAAACAACAAAAACACAATATGTGCTAATAGACGGAACACCACCAACAACAACACTAAACCAAACAGACTTGAATATCACATTAATTTGCTCAGATACAGGAAGCGGATGCTCACTAACACAATACAAGCTGGACACAGACGCAACAGCAAATGTCTCCTACGGCGCATGGCAAGCATACTTAGGCTTATTCCAACTCGCAGGAGACGGCAACTGGGCAATAGACTACAATTCAACAGACCAATTAGGCTTCATGGAAACAACAAACACACAATACCTAACAGCAAAAGTAACAACAAATCCAACCATAACAGTAATTTACCCGAATGGCGGAGAAGCATTCTACAAAGACATCAACTTTGACATGAACATACAATTCACAATAGACGACAACGACTCAACAACACTCACAATAGACATGAACTACAGCGACACAGGCACAGAAGGAACAGGCACACCAATACTCACAGGGGCAAGCAGCGCAACATACTGCGGAATCACCAATCCCTACTCATGCTCATACGACTGGAACATTGTGCCAATACCAATAGGAAGTTATTACATAATAATCAAGGCAACAGACCAAAACAACAACACAAACACAGACATCTCAGACAGCTTCTTCATAGTTTACCTGTGGTCGGACATAACGCCACCAACCACTACAAGCAACATCACAGACGGAAACTATGAAACACCCCCATTTGACGTTGTGCTATCCTGCATAGACACAGGAAGCGGTTGCGCCTTAACACAATACAGGTTAGACACCAACGCAAACACAGGAGTAAACTACGGCGCATGGCAAACATACTTAGCACCAATCACAATGAACACAGACGGAAACTACGCAATAGACTACAACAGCACAGACACAGCAGGAAACACAGAAACAACAAAAACACAATACATCCTAATCCAAACACCAGCACCGCCAGCACCAACGCCACAACCAAGCGGAATAAGCATAACACCCCTGCTCTCAGGCATAACAGGAATGTTCAGCATATTCGCTGGAATCGCAGGCGGATTAACAAAACAATCATTCAGCATAGGGCAAGTTACAGCACTCGCAGCAATACTCGGATTCGTAATCCTAATAGTCGCAACAATATTCTTAGTCTTTAATAAAGGACTCGGCGGACTCAATGTCGGCAAAAAAACTTAAAACCATGATAATTTTTTTCATTTCCCTGATTCTATGTAGCTATGGCTATGCAAACTCAGCAAGCATTAACATCCCGATTACTGCGCCAACAGTAAAAAGCCAAACATACATAGACAAATACCTAACCTTCACATTCCAAAAAAAATCAGAATTAGATTACACAGCATTCTGGAAATGGAACAATTTGCAATTCAAAAAAGACTTAGAGCAATGCATTCTCCAAAAAACAGCAATAGACCAGCAATTATGCTCACTCCAAATCAAAACAAAATACAACTTGGAAACAGACACAACAAAACTATTCAATGACCTAACCACAATAAGCAAAGACGGATTCCCAATAACAACAACAAGCGCAAACATATTATTGCCACAATCAATCACAACAAACAAAGAATCAGGAGAATTCCAATTACAACTATCCCCAAATTATAAAAAAGGCGAGACATTCAAAATTGGTTCAGACTCAACAACAATAGAAATCAATGACGCAAACCTAAACATAAACATAGACCCAGAAACAATACAATGCCCAGACGGACACTGCCAACACCCAATAACAATAAACAACAATTTAGACATGAACTACTGCATTGACTCAACAAAAATCTACGGCTTATTCAATGAAAACGTGAACAACAAAAAAATAATGTATTATTACAATATAGAAGAAGAAATAAACGACTGGAAACAACTAACAAGCGAAACCTGCATACCACCACACACAAGCCAACAACTAATTTATTCATACGACACACCAATGTTCACTACAGGAAAATGGAATTTTGAATTCAACCACGAAGGAACAACATACGAAATAGACCCATATTACCAAAGCAACTCATGGGGATTCACAACCCCAAGCGACTACAATTACAATTCAACAAAAATAATTACAGACGGAAACGCTTATTTAACGAACACAGCAACAACAACAAGAATAGACAAAAACTTTAACGACGCAAACACAACAGGCTGGAGCAACACAAACGGAACATGGACAATGGCAAACGGAACATACACACAAACAAATCAAGCAACAGACAACGCATACTCATGGCACACAGACTACAATTTATCAAATGGAGAAGCACAAGCAGACATCAATTCCTATAATAGCGGAGCAGGTGAAAACAGAGCAGGAGTAATAATGAGAAAAAGCACCTCACTTGGCGGAAGATTCTATTACTGTGTCCTTGACTATTACACAAACCAAATTGTTTTAGGGGAAAGAGTATCAGCATCCCAAATAGACGACAACACAGCAAACTTCAACTGCAATTACAACCAAATTTACACCATAAAAATAACCGCCACAAACGGAAACATAAGCTGCTATGCAAACGGAAACCTATTAGTTACAGCAGCAGACGCAACATACACAAACGGCTACGGCGGACTATACACAAGAAACACAGCAACAGTCTTTGACAACTTTACATACAAAGAATACACAGGCGGATACTGGACAGACCAACCAACAATCACGCCAAACACACCACTAATAGACAACAACTTAATCGCATTAGGGCAATTCATTGAAACAGCAACAAAACCAATAGACACAAACATAAAATACCAAATCACAAACGACAACGGAACAACATACTACTGGTATAACTCAGGATGGGCAACAGCAACAAACACTTATACACAATCCAACACCGCCACAGACATCAATGCAAACTTGCCCACTTTCCCAATCGGCTTAAAGCAAATCAAATTCAGGGCATATCTGAACACAAATGGAACAAACACCCCAAAATTAGACGACACACAAATCACATATTTAAGCGACTCAACTCCAACAACACCAAAACTCATTCCAGAGGTAGACACAAACAAAACAAACATATTGCTTGAATGGCAAGCATCAACAGACCCAGAAAACTCGGCAATACAATACAACATACAAGTAGGAACAAGTTACGGCGGAAACAACATCGCAGACGCAAACACAAGCGACCTGAACTATTCCCTAATTGGATTGAATTACAATTATTACTATTGGAGAGCAAGGGCATGCGACGACGCAAACGGCTACTACCCAACAAAAACACATTGCAGCGACTGGAATCACGACGACTTCAACGTATTCAATTTACCGCCAACAACACCAACCCTGATTCCAGAACCAGACACACAAACAAACACAATAATAATTTTAGATTGGAATGATAGCACAGACCCAGAAAGCGACCCAATACACTATATCTTCAATTTAGGCACTTGCCCAACATGCAATGACATCGTGGATGCAAATACAACAGACTCAAACTACCACGTCATGGGGCTTGACACAAACACATACTACTGGAGAGTCAAAGCATGCGACAACTGGCAATGCAGCGAATTCAGCGCAGAAGACACATTCAATGTAATCGGAGACGGAAACATTGCAACACCAGAATACATCCACATCAATGATGGCGACTATTCAACAACATCAAACATAGTGCAACTTAACACATACAGCCTGACGGCAGTGCAAATGACATTCAGTTGCAACGGAACAAACTGGTTGGCATGGCAAGACTACAACACATGCTACTTTAACTGGGATTTATTTTCAGAAAACTATGGATGCACAAATAATGGAATAGGAACATACACAGTCTACGCAGCATTCAGTGATATAAACTTCAATGTAACATACACAAGCGACACAATAATCTACCAACCATTCTCAACAATACAAGACCTAAACGCACAAGAAGCATACATTGCGCCAGAAGAAACACAGCAAACATCAACACTAAACATTGGATTAGCAGGACTAACAGGCGAAGGAGGACTATTAGGCGCAATAGGAATAATAGCAATCATAGCAATAGGGGCAATCATAGTCGTTACAGTAAGAAAGGGGTAAAAAAGAACACAAAAAAGAGGCAAATGGGGTAGGGCAAACAAGCAAAACAGGGGCAAAGACAATGCGAAAAACAATTTTCACAACAATTATGCTTCTTTTAATCAGCTTCGGCTATGCATCAGGCATAACAAATTACTCGGTAACTCCGCAAGTAAACTTAGGGAACGAAGCAATCATAACAGGAAAATACTTCAACATACTAAAAACAGCAAACGTCATATGCAGCCACTACGCAATAGACTCCAATACAGGAGAATTCGTTTACAGGGCAAGCGACTCAATGACAGACCCAACAGGATTCTTTTATCAAAAAATAAAAATCAACGAGCCAAAATTCAAAAGAGGGCAAGACTACAACATACTCACAAGATGCGCCCTTGACGACGCAACACAAAAATTCACAGTCGTGCAAAGGGAAACAGTATACAATCCACTATTATGGGAATTCAAGTGGCTGACATCAGGCGGAAACCTAAACCCAGTAATATGGATTGCAGGACTCGCAATCCTAATAATAACAATCGCACTCGCAACATTCTACATATTCAGGCAAGCAGCAAGAAGGGGATTGAGATGACAGAAGGCGACATGAACGAATACTTTGACGCAATAAACAATTTCTTCAACAACATATACAGCAACATAAACATCGCACAAGCACAAGCCAATCCAATAGGACAACTAATCGCAATAATATTCATGCTGACAATAACAATAGGATTAGTTTACATAATCATAAAATGGTTCGCAGGAAAAAGGAGAGGAAAATAAATGACGACCATACTCGCAAGCACAGCAGAAACACAAATGAACGACACAATAGGCAGCACATTCATCCAATTCCTCGCATACTTCATAGGAATCATAAATTGGATACTTGAAAACCCATTTGTATTCCTGATAATAATTGTCTCAATAATAGGAATGATACTCATCATGGTATTCCTCAATTGGTTCAACAGAATGACAGAAGGATGGGGCGATATATTTGGATAAACAAGCGAGGCGCAAACCTCTGGGTGTCATAGGAAACTTAAAATATGTCATAACCCTATATATAAAGGAAATAAAAGGGGTGTTGCACTTACAGTTTTATAAACTGCAAGAGGAGGTGAAGTGAATGGCAGACCTAAACATAGAACCCCTGTTTTCAGGAATAACAGGCATGTTCAATGTCTTCAACGGTGTGATAGGCGGAGTAGCAACTCAGGCTAACAACATCGGTCAGTTGGCAGGTATAGCATCAGTGCTTGGCTTCGTTCTTCTGATAATCGGCGCATTGTTCGTTGTCTTCAGGAGAATCATAGGAGGCTTTGGGGTAGCAGGCAGAGTAAGGTAAAAGCCAACAAATGATAATCAGTCCGAAAAGGACAGATAATACCCCAACATTTTTAAAAAAAAAACAAAAGAGGAAGAAAAAGTGAACAAAAAAATATTAATTGGATTAATATTCTTATTCTTAATTAGCTACGGCTACGCAATCACCAACATAATAACCGAACCAATACAACCAGTAGACAAAAACATACCATTCCAAATAACAAACATAGCAAAAGACATTAATTACATTTACACATTCGTCAATAACGGAGACTTCAATTTAAATTTCACAAACTGGACAACACAAACATCCGCACAAGCAGTAATGTCAATATCATCAGCAGGAGTATATGGAAATAAAGACGGAAATTATGTGCTGATGTCAGTAAACGCTTTTTTCTCTGGAGACGCAAACCTAATTTCCTCAACAACAGTAAATTCCACCAACACAAAACTGAAATTCTCATTACTCAGGTATATGGCAGGAAGGGTCGGAACATTCTCAGTTTTAGTGAACAACCAAGTAATGTGGTCTACTTCCAACACAAGCGATTTAGATGACAATTTCCATTTTTACACAATTGACATAAACCAGACAGGGCAACTAAGATTCAACCAAAATTGCGCAGGGGGAGCAGCAACATGCGCAGTCCGCCTTGACACAATCAAATTGCTAACCGCAACACAAGACATATACTTCTCAGACGCAAACGTGAGAATCAACTTCAATAATCAGGGATACCAGCAAATGAATTGGAATGCGCCAACCCAAACATACATTTATTCAAATTCTGGCATACTTTCAGCAGGAGACTATAATTACGCAATATTAACGACAAAAAGTGGATATGACACAGCTTACAATCAAGGAATAATACATGTAGTATCCTATGCATCAAATGAAAGAAATTTAACAATAACCGACATACAAAACGTAACGCACACAACAGGAATCACAAACATCAATCTAATTCCAACAGACGAAACACAAGGAATAATTTATTCAGTTGAAAACCTTGACACAAACAACTTCACCATTGACTATAACACACTAAACTCATTAAATGAAGGAAAACAATACTATATTTATACCGCAGACCAAGAGGATTACGACGCAAACAGATGGACATTCAACAGCACCCTAACATACGGGCAAACAGTTACAACGCCAATACAAAAAATCTGGAATAATAATACAAACAAATATGAACACTCATTCACAGACATCCTCGCAGTAGGAGAAAAAAAATACTACAAATTAACATACAGAAACCCAATGACTTACTACGAAAACATCACAGGAAACCCAGACTGGTTCTTCACATACCCACCAACACTATTCGTGAACGAAGGACAAATTTATGATTCATTTGACACAGGAATCCTAAACCCATTCAGGCTTGATTACCCAATAGCAATAAATTTGCTGCCAGACGTGAATGTAATACCATCATTTGAATTCCAATTCACAGCATACGCACTCTCAAACTTCACAATCACAGTAAACGGAACACCAGTAACAATAACACCAACACCACATAGATACTCAGTTTCAATCAACGACACAAACCTCATAACAATGCAATCAACACCATCAACAGCAAACACAATATACTTTACAGACTGGGCATTAAACGAAAGGGCATACTGGAAAACAAGAATGAACTTCACAAAAGAAAACTACGAACTATTAGACGTATGGATAAACCCAGACACAAACACATCATTCAAATACTTTGACGAACTATCAGGATTCAGGGTAGGCGCAACAGCATACGACAGGGAAGGAACAGCGACAACACTAAAAGTGGATGTCTACGCCTACTCATACAACGACATAAACAAAATAAAGCACGCAGAATACGACATCAATTACAGGACACCAGAAAAAACAATAAGCCTCAACCAGCTCGTAAGCCACGTCGTAATCACAAAAGACCCACCACTCCCGAATTACACTTTATACAATAGCATAATAAAAGTGAGGGCAACAATATGCGGAATAGACCTAAATGGGCAAGAAAACTGCTTTGACCAAATAGAAGGCGACATAATAATGAGGAACTACCCCTACTTCAACAACGACATGATAATACAAGTAAGAGAAGAAGCAAGGCAATTAAACACAGCACCACATGGAAAAATAATCCTGCAAGGAAGGGGAGAACTCGCACAAGCATTTGAAAGAGTAAACATGTATATTTACAAAGGAAACTGGGAATGCCCACACTGGAGGCTAAACCAGCCACTATCAGGATGCACAACACAAAACACAGCAACAATAAACGACCTAATGAACCTCCACGAATTTGACAATGGAGTGGATTGGACATGCAACTCAAGCGGAGATTGCAGCTTTGAATATGACCTAAGAAACTACTTCAAATACCCAGTTGAAGAAACATACACAACATTTGCACAAGTCCTATTCACAACATGGGATACAAACATACACTATGGCAGAGTAATTTATGACATCGGAAGGCAACCATTAGTCGCAAGGGCAGAATTCATGGGTCTTGACGCAAGCCAATTTGACGACATAAACTGCCACAACAACATAGACGGACTATTAATCCAAACATATGACAACGCAATAACACTCCAAACAGCAATAATGGGATTAACAACACTGCAACCACTACTAACAGCAGGAATATTGACAGCACAAGGAATACTTGACTTCGCAAACAGCTACATCACTGGAGGAAAAGACATAACACAAGGAATCAGAAGCCCAATAGTCGCAATAATAGGAGACTCATTCTGCAAAGCAAGATTCCCAGAATCAGCAAACATCAAAATGTCAGTATACGCAAGGACAACAGCACTTGAAGACATACACAACTACCTTAACGTAAAATACAAAGTCTTTACACCAGAAGGAACAGAAATTAGCCCATACTTCTACCCAACATCAACAAGTTACCAGCAAATATCAGGAGAAAACCTATTCATATTCAACAACATCCTGACAGACGTAAATGGAAACTACCTGATAAACCAGCAAGACTATAATATCATAATCTACATCACAGACCAAAGCTACCAAAACAGAGACACAACAATGCAAATGAACCTAAAAATAGACAATAACATAATCATATCACCACAAGGGCAAACACCAGTAATCCTCCCAATTAGCTACTCAGCAGTAGACTCAACAGGCAACCTAACAATCAGGCAATACATAGCCACAAGAGAAAAAATAGTGGACAAAGCAGAATTCATCCTATACACAAAATATAGCTCATTTGACCCAAACAAAACAGACACAGAAAACCAAATAATAAAATACAATTTAAGCGCAGAAGACATTCTATTACTTGACGAAGACCTTGACTTCAATGTATCAAACGAATTTGAAAAATTCAAAAGCGAAAAGAAAGCAGACATCTACGGCGCATGCGTAAGCGGAGGGGGAATAGGCGGACTAATAGGATTAGGAGTCGGAAGCATAATAGTCATAACAGGAATAGTAGGAGGAACAATAACAGCACCAACAGGAGTAGGCGCAGCAGCAGGAATACTCGTTGCTACAGCAGGAAGCACAATGATAGCAGGAGCAGTAGGAGGATGTGGAATCGGAAGCGTATCAAATTGGGCAATAACCTCAGCAGGAAACGCAGAAATCAACACAACAAACTTCAAGGCGTTTGACCAATTCCAAGCACAAAAATACAAAAAAATGGATGTATCATTTGAAAACCTAAACGTAAACGACTACGACGAACTCCTCACACTCGGCGGATACAAAGAAGAAGACGTAAGCCCAGACACAATCATAAACAAATTAAAAGAAGACGGAAAAACACTCCCAAAAGGAAACATAACAATCAGGATAGGAGACAAAAAATACACAAAAGAAAACGTCTTAGTGTCAAAATCAACGCTAATAGAAGCAGTCAAAAAAAGAGACTTGGACATGAGGACAATCATTTACTACAATTACTTCAACGACAAAGAAGTAACAACACAAAACATTTATATTGTTGAAAGGCAAAAAACAGACTGGGCAATACAACTAAACTCATTCGCAATCTACATCTTCAATACATTCGCACCAGCGATAATACTCATAACCTTCATAATAATACTATTGTCCTTCGCAAGAAACGCAATTTTTAAGTGATGAAAAAATGCCAGTAGTGGAAACAATCACAGGAGGGGTAGCAGCACTGGGAGGGCTATTCGCAAGCATAGCAATAACAATCATAGAAGCATTCTTCTCAATAATAAACAGATTCGGATTCGCAGCATATGGACTCGTAATGGTCGCACTGCTATTCGCAGACATAAAATCAAACCTCTTAGGAAGCATAATGACATTCATGATAAAACCATTTATCCCAATCATGCTCACAAGCCAAACATTATTCATGATTGCATTCCTATCCTACCTAACTTTCTGGATATACAAAGCAAGAAGATTCATACATGGAGACGAAGGATAGATATTTAAGCAATAAATACATCATATAATAGACAATAATAATCACCCCACAAGGGAGGTAATCAAAAATGAGAAAAATAATAATTACCCTAATTCTCGCAATACTCATAACCCCACTCATTCTCGCAGAAATAACGCCACCAGAAAACCCTTCAGCGCAAATCAACACAAAATTAGACGCAATACAAAACAGCCTAACAGAAACAAGAAACCAGTTAGCCCTAATGAAAAACAAGATAAACGACGACATGAACACACTCACAACAAAAGCAGACACAGAAAAAAAATTCAATGAACTAAACGAAAAAATAGACAAAAAAGTCGGCTTGACAGAACTCGTCGCAGTATCACTCGCAACAGCAGCAATAACAGCATGCTTCTTCATGCTATTAAAAGGAATGGGAAGATGGTGAAAATGGAGGAAGACAAAGACCTGAAATTATTTAAAAAAATAAAAAAAGGGCTTAATGAAAACAAAGAATACAATGAGGAAGCAAGCATCATCGCAGGGCTTTTAGTTTACGGATGGAAAGACAAAGACAAAATATTTACTCTCACAAAACCAGAAAAAATAAGAAAAAGAAAATTCAACCAAATTTGGATTAGGCTACGAAGGGCAGGACACTTCCACAAAAACGGAAAAATAACCATTGAAAAAGAAGGCGACGACATCCCGATACTGCTGATGGTCTTGGTCGCAAAAGGATTCATAAAAAGAATCCATACGGAGGAATAAAAATGCCACAAGAACTGCCACAGCAACAAAAGAAAAAAGGAATCCTTGAAAGCTTAGGATTCTTCTCAAAAGTCATAATCTTCATAATCATAGCCGTAATAGCCACAATAATAATATTCGGACTAAGCCTAAACAACCTCCCACAATTCCTATTCAACTTAGTCATAGTCGCAGTAGCAGTCTTCCTCATATTCCTGATAATCAAAGGCGCAATGAGCTTCTTCGCCCCAAAAGCATTCTCGCCAAGCGGAGACTTCAAAACAAAAACAGTGAACAAAGCAAAAAAACTGAAGCCAGCATACGTCGGAAGCCTCTATTTGAGAGGAGAAGGAGTAAGAAGCAGGGCATTAGTGGGAAAAATAACAGGATTAGGCTGGATACCATACCAAGTAAGCAAAGAAGCCACAGACGACAAAGGAAAAACCATCTTTTTAAAAAACAAGCAGGGGGAACTACTCCTTGACAGAAATGACAAGCCAATCGCAATAAGGGAAAAAATAAGCTCAAAAGACGGAGACGTAGTATTCATAGTAAAAAACGGATTATTTGACTCAGAAGACATAATCAGATGCCACCCAAAATTTTGCAGCGAACTCGTAGGCGACATATACGTCTACGACGTAGGCTTCAACCCATATGGAGACTACTACTACCCAAGCAAACAATGGCAATCATCAATAATAGAAATAATGATGCAAAACCAAATAGAATCAACAATAATGACACACTTCAGCCAATTAGACCTCGTAAGCGACGTGGCAAAACTCGCCCTCGCAGGAAACCCAGTATTCCAACAACTCATGCAACTAAGAGACGAAAGAGTAATGGCAACACCAATGCCACAAGGTGCGACAGGATATAGATGAGAAAATGACAATAGGAATACTTGAAAGCGGAGGCGCACTACTCCTATTCATAATTTTCATCGCAAACACAATTCCACTCCTCACAAAAACAAAAAAACAAAGCATATACGCAGACGAACCAAAAGACAATGAGCCAACACAACACAAAAAATATTATGAGCAATACATAGAAAACATCGCAAAAGACATGCAAGAAAAGAAAAAAAGCGATGAAACAAAATACCAATCAACACCAGAACACAAAAAACACTCAATGCACATAGAAGCAATGAACATAGACGAAGACACAAAACACGACTACAACAACTTCTACAGCGTAGACGAACATGGACTGCCAACAAAAATAGACAGGTCAAGCGAAAAAGTGGACATGCAATTCCTGCACAAGCAAAGCGAAAACACATACTACATGATAATGGGCGGAGCAGCACTCATACTATTAATTGTCCTGCTAATGGGGCTGTGAAAATGAAAATCTGGGATTTACTTGACGACAAAGCCTACCTTGAAAGCCAAACAGTCATATGCCTAAACTGCTTAGAGAAAAAAAACGCAACAATCAAAAGAATAACACCACAATTAACAGAACTAAAACAAGGAGAAAACGCATTAATACTAAAACAATTAAAATCAGAAAAAATTGCATTAGAAGAAAAACTCTCAGCACTAAACAACAAAATCAACAAAATCACCACAAGAGACCACGCAAAAATAATCAAAGAACTTGAAGACGAACTACACAAAGCAGAAAAAAGAAAAGTCAAGAGGACACTACACATAGAAAAAGAATACTCAAGCGAACTATGCGGATGCGGATGCGACTTAGGCTACAACCCAAAGCCAAACAGACCCTATGGGCTAAGAAAATTCATCAGCGCAGAAGACCACCAAAAAAACTTCAAACAAAAAATGGAAAAACAAGAACTAATGGATGAAATGAAAAAAAAAGGGATAGACATAAACGTAGTCCACAAATCAAAAGTAGGCAGAACAATGGCAGACATGAGCCACGAAGACGACGAAATAACAAAACTAAAAATAAATTATGATTAAAACTGGTTACAATGAAAGAATGGGAAGACTACGAAAGAAGAAAAGCACTAAGCGAAAAAGAAATAAAAAAATTCAGAGAAGCCACAGCAGAATCAATCCAGCAATCAACACTAAACTCCCTCGTCATAATGGTCTACAATTTACTATCAGGAACACTCCCAAGACGATTCACAACAATGTATAAACTCACAAGAACAATATGCCTAAGACTTGGAGAATACGATGAAGCAAAAAGCCTTGACACAATATACTCAGGAATAAGAATAAACAAAAAAGTTACACTACCAATGGCGACAGCAGAATACATCCTCGCAAGAGACTCACTAATGAACTACTCGCCAATGAAACCCTATCATGGAGGCACATTCAACTTCATGCAAATAATAGAAGCACTCAACAACTCAGAAATAGAAATGATGGACATATTCACAACCGTCTGCCTAAACCACGACATAGACGTAAGTGCAGCACAAGTGCAAAGACCAGAATTAGGAGAAAGCGGAGAACTGCCACAATTATGAGGAGATGAAAAAATGTCATTGATAATCAAAACAAAAGGAAGCGAAAACTGCTCAATCGCATGGCTTGATTGCCCATACTGCAAAAAACCAGTATTCATCAGGCTACAAGCAGAAAAATTACTCAAAAGAGAGAAAAAATGCTAACCAGATGCCCAAAATGCGGAAAAATAGCAAAACTAACAATACTGGTATACCAACACATAAAATTGAGGACAATAAACTGCAAAGAATGTGGGCATACCGAACAAACAAGTGCATAACCATGATTTGCCCAAAATGCAAAAGCGTCATGTCCGAATACGACGGCATACATGAATGCGAAGTCTGCGGATACAGGCAAAAAAGGAAAGTGGAAAATTGATGGAACAAAAAAAAATAATGATAGGCAAACACTCAATCTCATACGGAGAATCAACAGAAAAAACAGCAAAAGGATTCACAAAATGGCTGCTCCCAACACTATTATATTTTGTATTATATATAGGCTACCTTGAAATCTACAAAAACAAGGGATTTGAATTCTCCATGATTTCACTACTATATTTCACAATGGTATCAATCTGGATAATGACAGGAAAAATAACTGATGTAAAAAAAGAGATTGAGGGATTGCATGGAAACAGAAGCCAGTGATGCAATAGAAAAACTAAAGCAAGACATGCAAATCAACTGGCGAACAAGGCAAAAATGGCAAGAATCACCACTTGAAAGCTACTTCAGGGAAATAGACTTGGTTTTCGCTGACTCAACATACGGAGAATACTACCAAAGGGCATTACAAGAAGACACAAATTACCTGACTGCCTTGCTATTAGAGGATTACAAATTTCGTGCCGACAATTTTTCCAACATTTGCGCAAGTTGTGAAGGTCAGCAAAGAACTGGAAAGAGCCTCAGCTTCCTATACAAATGCCTGTTACTCGGAAAAATATTCGGCAGACCATTTTCACTCAAAAACCTTTATTACACACCAGAAGACACAGACAAGGCACTTGAAACAGCAGAACAAAGGACAACACACTGGCTTGATGAACAAAGAAAAACAAACATAGGAACACTAAGCATGACAACGCAATTAAGGCTAAGCGACTATGAAGACCAACTCGCCAAGCACCAAACGAACCTCTTATATTGCTCCCCAACACTAAGAGAACACTCACACTATTTCGTATTCAGCACATTCAAAATAATCAGGCAACAAACAGACGTATGCCAAGACTGCAAAAAAATAAAAGACCCAAAAGAACACAATCCATGCCTCAATTGCCCCACCACCCAAGACCAAAGAAGTGGCTACCCAACAGCTTTTTTGCTCATGCTGCAAACAAAAAGAATCATAGACCAAAGATTAGTGCCAAGAGGATTAATAAAATTGCCGATGCCCAATCCACAAATAGTCCAAGAATATGATGTATTAAAAAACGAGCATCTCAGGAAATTACAGGCAAAAGAAGAAGAATCATGGAAACAATTAAGGGAACTCGCACAAAAAGTATTTGACACAAACAAAGACAAACTAATGTATAAAACAAAAAAAGGATTCACAAAATCACAATCAGAAAGAAACATGAAAATAGCGGTCTACGACGCAATCGGAATGAGAAGGCTCACAAACGAAGGATACAGCCTGTTGGTCGGAATATTAAAAGGAATGATAGAAGAACACATAATGAAAGAAGGAATAAATGAAGAAGCAGAACAAGACATGGAAGGTGGAGAAGATGCTGATTGAATTCATGATGCTAACCATTCTAATAATAATCACTGCACTATACATGGTTTTCAGGATGTTCGTGGACACACAAACAGAAAACGAACTTGGAAACGACATAGTGGAAGGACTAAAAGGCATTGCAAAACAATTATTTGAATTCCTAAAGCTAATTTGGGGATTCATGCGAGAAGCATTTGATGAAACCAAAAGAGACATATTCAGGAAATGAAAAAGCCCCATTATAAACCAAAAACTCAAGGCAAAACCTTAAATACCCTGTTGCCACTAATTATATATCAAAAAAAGGGTTTTAAAAGGAAAAAGTGAAATTTTATGCCAATGGGAGTAGCAAAATTAGTAAAAAATTATTGGCACATACCAATCGTGCCAGAAAGCGTTGAACAAAAAGCAACACAATTTAGAGTGCATGACGTGGGAAGAAAAGGAAGGGCGCAAAGGCTCTCAGCACTAATTAACGGCAAATGGCAAACAGTCTCATGGCACATGCACAAAAACGCTGTTTACGTTACAGACAATACCCTCGTATCAACAGACCCAAGCGACCAAAAAATACTTGAAAAAATAACAAGACAAACTGGAAAAATAAAAGTAGATAAAATATTATTGCCATACCAAATAAAAGCAATAAGAAAAGGCGGTTGGTTTGCGGAACAATATAGGCACGCTTTAGCGAGAAAAGGGATAAAGACAGGGAGAAAAAAGAAATGGGAAAAGCGATTGAAAAAACAAGAAATGATTAAAGCGATTCAGGAAACAAGTCTTTACAAAAGTGTCGGATATTTAAACAAAAGAAGTAAATCCGAAGTAGAAGACCTTTACCAAGATGGAATCGCAGCAGGATTAATAAAAAACTGAGGTGATTCAAAAATGCCTGAACTAAAACTCAAAGCGCAAAAACCAAAACTGCAAGCCACTTACGGCAGCGCACAAAAAGGAGGTTGGTTCTCGGAATCAGCGAGACACAGAAACGCAAGAGTATTAGGCGAAGCTGGCTCTGTTTACGCAGAAGACAAAAGAAAACAAGAAAAAAAAGCGAATGCCAAAAAGAAGATTGGGGCAATTCTCGGCAAATTAAAGGAAAAGGCAATTGGCGCAGAGAAGAAAATAGCTGAAAAAATCAGGGAAGCGAGGTTGCCAAAAGAAGAACAAGAGCAATTAAAGGCAATTGAAAAAGGCGAAGTCAAGGGAGTAAAAGAAGAACCAAAAGAAAAAAAGGATTTAATCAAAAAAGGGATTTCACTTGGGGCAACCGCATTAAAAATCGCAGCAGAAGCAATTAAATCACAAAACACAAAATACGTTGAAGACAAACTTGAAACAATCAACAACAGAATAGAACAAATAGATGACCAAATAAGAGAACAGGAAGAAGAAGGCGCAGTAAGCGAAGAATTAGTCAAATTCAAAGATGATTTATTCAAGGAAAAAGACAAAGTTGAATCACACCTTGAAAAACTTAGGGAAAGGGATGAAAAAATCAGGCAAGCAAAAGAAGAAGCAATTGCACTCGCAAAAGAAACAGGCAGGGAAGTCATTGAAACAGGCAGGGAATTCGGCGGAGAAGTAATTGAATTCGGAAAAAAAGGCATAACAGAAGAAATTAAAGAAGAAAAAGGAATTTTAAGCGAAGCATTTGAAGAACCAACCCTTGAAGAAGACTATCTCGGCGGAGAAACAATGCCAGAAGACCTACCGCTAATTGACTGGAAAGAAATGGAAAAAGAAAAAACCCCATTGGAAGAAATGCAGGAAGAAATAGGGCTAAAAGAAGAAGAAGACGGAACACCACTCGGACTACTTGAAAAAGAAATCCAAAAAGAATTCGCACAAGAAGAAAAAGGATATTCACAAGAAGGATTTGAAAAAGAGGCACTCGCAGAAGCCTACAAAGGAGAAGGATTCATGCCACTAATTTCACCAAAAAAGAAAAGAAAACCAACTGAAATTGAAGAAGAAACAGAGGAGGAATGACATGGTAGACTTAAAAGGAGTTAAAAAAGAAATCAAACATGATGCAGTCAAAGTTATATATGCAAATAAAATAAATGAAACAATAAAAAAAATAGAAGATAAAATCAAGAATGAACAACAAGAACTTAATTTAGCAGAATCAGAAAAAGGAATTATAACGGAAAAAAAAATTAATGAATTAAAATTATCTATAGAACAAAAAAAATCTCAATTAACAACCTTAAAAAATGCAAAAAAAAATACTGATTTTCTTGATTCAGGGGCATTACAAATATTGCTTATGTTTGGAATGGGTGGAGGAATAGGTATTGCATTTGCATTAGCAGCAGGACAATCAGCATATATAGACATGATGGCAATATTAGCAACAAATCCAGCCTTTTGGATACCTGCCACATTAGCAGGGTTTATTGGTGGTATTGGCGCATATGGGCTATACAGAGGAGGAAAATATTTAGGAAAAAAACTAAAAGGCTGGCCTTCAGAGAAATACAGACACGCTTTAGCAGCAAAGGGAATAAAAACATGGAGAAAGAAAAAGTGATAAAAAATGGCTATCGGAGTATTAAAAGGAATTATGGCAAAAGGCTCAAAAATAAAATTAGGCGACAAAGAATACACAATAGGCAAAGACCTAAAAGCACTAATACAAGTAGGCAAAACAAGGGGATACGAAGCAGTAGTAGAAGGATACCCAATATCAAAAATCAGGAGAATAAAAGACAAGCCAATCGGATGGCGATTATATCCTGTTGAACATGGACTCGCAGCAAAAGGGATTAAGACTGGGAGGAAAAAGAAAAACAAAAGAAATTGAAGAAGAAACAGAGGAGGAATGATTGCATGGCAGACTTAAAAGGAATAAAAAAAGAGATTTTACTTGATGCAGCGAAAATATATTATGCACGAAAATTGTCCCAAACAAAAGAAAAAATACAGGATAAACTCAAACAAGAGAATGATGAATTATCAATTGTAGAAACGACAGACAACAAACAAATGACTGAAAAATTAAAACACTCCATAGAAAAAAACAAAAAATATTTAAAAACAATTATAAAAGCAGAACAGAATCCAAATATTCTTGATGGTGATGCATTAGCAATTATGCTTTTAACGGGGGTAAATCTTGGGTTAATAGGAATAGGAATAGCAACTGGAAGCTTTGGAGGAGCAGTGCTTGGAGGTGTTGCTGGAGGTCTCGGCATTTATGGTTTGTATAAAGGCGAAAGATATTTAGGAAAAAAACTAAAAGGCTGGCGACTTGAATCCCAAAGACATGCACTCGCAGCAAAAGGAATAAAAACTTGGAGAAAGAAAAAGTGATAAAAAATGGCTATCGGAGTATTAAAAGGAATTATGGCAAAAGGCTCAAAAATAAAATTAGGCGACAAAGAATACACAATAGGCAAAGACCTAAAAGCACTAATACAAGTAGGCAAAACAAGGGGATACGAAGCAGTAGTAGAAGGATACCCAATATCAAAAATCAGGAGAATAAAAGACAAGCCAGTTGGCTGGAGAGGAGAACAATACAGGCATTCTCTCTCAAGTCAAGGAATAAAAAGCGGAAGAAAGAAAAAAATCAAAAAAGATTATTCATTTAATTGGTATGCGCAACCATTCAAAAAACTAAAAAAACAAGATTACCATGAAATAGGAACATCAAGAGGACTTAGCGGAAAAACACTTAAAGATTATGTTAAATTCATGCAAAAAGCATTTCCAAACGAAAAAGATACAGGATACTCAAGTGAATGGGCAGACAGATTCAGAAAAGGAAATGAATGGTATGCAAGCGACAGTATAAGAAGAAAAGTATTACTTAAAATTGATAAAAAATACAGGGGGATGGCATGAAAACAACAAAAAAAGTTGCTTGGGCAAGAAAACAAATCGGCACAATGTTCAAAACAACCAAAAACGCAAAAGCGAGGGGCAAAGCAATGAAAACAATCTGGAGACAAGCCAAAACAAAATTTGGATAAAAAATAAAATCAAAAAACAAAGGAGGTGAAAGAAAATGAAGTTTTTTGGAGCAAACATAGGCAAAGGCGGATGGTTTTCAGAATCGGCGAGACATAGTTTGGCACGCAAAAAAATCAAGACAGGAAAAAAGAAAAAAAAGCCAATAAAAACACTAACACGCAAAGAAGCATTCCATAAATATTCAAAGGAAAATCCCTATCAAGTCTGGGCATATAGAGAAGATGGTTCAAAATTCGTAGCACAATTCAAAAACAAAAAAGAAGCCAAACGTTGGGCAAAAATAACTAAAACAATACTTGGAAAAACAACAACCGCATCAAAATCACATACTGGAAAAAAAATAAGAAGGGGGTTGTTTAATTAAAAACAAAAGGAGGTGAAAGAAAAGCATGAGGATAATTGAAGTAACAGCACAAAGAAGAAAAAGAGGATGGATTTCACACAGAAAAGGCAAGATAATCAGGGTTCACCCAAAGAAAGCCACATGGACATACACAAAAAAGGATGTCGGGGCAATCGGAATAGGGGAAAAAGTCCTTCCAGCACTCAAAAAAGGCACACTCGGCGGAAAAGGATTCTTCACAATGCCAGAAGAAAAACAAAAAGAAATCTTGGCAAAAATAGCGAGAGAACAAGGCGAAAGAGTCGCAATGAACAAAATCGGCGCACTCGGAGTATTACTCAAAAGAACAAAGCCAACATACGCAAAAAGGGCAATGGAACTAAAGCACTGGGTAGCTGGTGAATTCGTTGGAAGAAAGGATGTGGGGTTTCCACTGGGGCTAAAAAGAAGGAGATAAAATTCATACGTTTAACCGCAAAGGGCGAGAGCATGAAAGGTTGGGATAAAGAATCGCTAAGACATTCTT
The DNA here is from genome assembly GCA_964402015.1 of uncultured archaeon. Classification (GTDB taxonomy): domain Archaea; phylum Iainarchaeota; class Iainarchaeia; order Iainarchaeales; family JAGVWC01; genus CAYOAS01. Next base: position 29,751 of record CAYOAS010000002.1, read on the forward strand.
TTGCTAAGAAGTTTGGCAAAGCACCGCCATACAGGAAAAGAATACCCATAAAATTAGCAATCAGCAAAATAACAATACAAAGCAGGGCAGAACAATTGATTGATGAATCAGAAGAAGAATTAAACGAATATGAAAAAACAGGCAAATACACAAATTACGCCCAAGCAACAGAAAAAGCATGGCAAGCATACAAACAATACCTTTCAGCAAGAACAGAAAAAATAATGGTAAAATCCCAAATAATAAAACAAGAATCAAAAAAATTAGGACTTATGGAACACTATTCAACCGCACAAAACCTTCATTTGCTTTCATTTGGAGGCGATGCATTAATAGAAGCCACTTACCTAAGACCATTGATTCAGGACATAAAAAAATTAATCAAAGGAAAAGAATCAATATAAAAAAAAGGTGAAACAAATGGAAAATGATTACGACTGGAAATCAAGGGAATTATACGAGCTATACATAATGAACGATGAACAACTATACAAAAGACTGCAATTTATGAACATTAACCTCGCAAGAAAAAAATTCAAGGGAATTTACGACCCACAAAAAGCCCCAAAACTCTACCTTTATTTAGTTGATGATGCACTAAAGGAATACAAAAAGAATTTTTCGGGCAGCGACTTGGCAGAAGAAGGAATGACAAAAGAAGACAAACTCAAAACAGCAAAAAGCATGACAGAAGACTTTGAAAAAAGTTTCCAAGAAGGAGAATACAACAAACACATGCAAAAATACCTTGCAAAAAAGCCAGTTGGCTGGCGCATGGAAAAATACAGGCACGCTTTAGCGAGAAAAGGGATAAAGACTGGAAGGAAAAAGAGGTGAAGTGAAATGAAAGGATGGGATAAAGAAAGCCTGAGACATTCTTGCGCTAAGAAATTCGGCAAAGCACCGCCATACAGGGGAAAGAAAAATTTGGGGCATAAAAAAGAATTTAAAAGTAAGTTTAGATATGGTGATGTGGTTAGATTAGACCCACAAATTTTAACAACCGACCCCTATGGGCATAATTGGAAAGACATAGGTGTTGTTATTAACGAATTTGAAAAAGCTGATTTTGTTAATGATATAGGGGCTTATGGGAGCGGTGTTCGTGTTGGACAGGGCGACGTTCTTGTTCAGTTTAAAAAAGGTCGTAAATTTGGTATTTACAATGAAGATGATTTAATTAAACAATGACGAGAAAGGGAATAAATACTGGGAGAAAAAAGAGGTGAAGTGAAATGAAAGGATGGGATAAAGAATCGCTAAGACATTCTGCTGCAAAAAGATTTGGCAAAGCACCACCATACAGAGGAAAGAAGAAAATTATAAACCCTTTATTAAAATTTGAACATCTTGCTAATGTGCCACACCCATTAATAACATCAGAAGTAAAAGATTATTATAGGATTTCAAGCAAAATTGAAAACGAGATTAGAGACTTAGAACGCAGTATAAAAATCCTTAAACAAAG
>CAYOAS010000003.1:0-28390 GCA_964402015.1 uncultured archaeon
ATCTTTCAGGAACAGCGCTAAAGCAACAATTAAAAGACAATCTTGGCGGCTTGGCAATATTGAATTTTGCAGCGCTTTTTCCGCCCGCAATCATGTTCTGGTTGTTCTTGATGGAGCGCCCAAACTATTTTAGTTCAACAAGCGGGCTTTCAGAACTTTCGGCAAGCAAGGGAATTGACCGTGGTTATGAGATTTACTCGCACATTGACAAGTATGGGATTGCAACAGAAGTAATGAGCGCTTGGGACAGCACAAAATTTTATCATTATCTCGAAGTGCGGGGAACAAATGTTTCTCCGGACGCAAAAAAAAGAATTGACGAGTATATTGGCAAGGATTATTCTTTCATAGTCAGCTGGATAAGCAATCCAGAAGAATACAGGCAACAAGCGCAACAGGGGCAAAACGAGGAACCAAATTATTACAATTACAATCAAGAACCGATTGGGGTTTTTGTTCGTTTTCCAACAGAAAAAATTTATTATCCCCTAAAAATGACAAGCATTTATGAAAACAATTATGTACCGGCAACAATTGATGTAATCGGCTACTGGGAACCAGAAGTGTTCGCAAACATTTCGAAAGAAACAAGCACGGAATATTATTTCGGCGAAAGGCTACAGTATGGCCTGAATGAAGAAGAAAGCGCATTAAAGGTTTTCAACGGAAACATTCCGCGGCAAATACGGTTTACTCGCATCAGCATCAACGCGCAGGCAAAATATTTCACGCAAGACCTGTTTGTTCCAAACAAATCGCTGTTCGCGGGAACGCTTGAAACAATCAACGCAATCTGGATATTGCTTGCAATAATAATCTTTTTTGCATTGTCCTTTACAGCAATCTGGCTGGCAAACAAAATAGCGCTCGCAAGCTTTTTGGATAACAAAAAAATTGCATTGCTCGCACTATCAAACTTTTTGACAATAATCGGATTCGTTGCAGCAGTGTTCGTGATGAAGGAAAGATTCAGTGCAAAAGAAAAGCCAAAATTCAGCCGCTTAAAAACAATAATCGGGTTTTGGGCAATATTCTTTGGATTGTCAATATTATTCGGGCTTTTAGCAATCGCTATTGGAATAATAGTGAAATAAAAAAGAACAGTTCACGCAAAATCCGCCAATCTCTTCTGGTTCTTGAAAGAATCCAACAAAGCGCTTTGTTTTTTGTATTGTTCAATTGGCACGCGGAGCTTTTTCGACAAAAAAGACAACGCCAAATCAAGCGAATAAAAAACCAAATGCTTTTCCAATAAAGCGTGCCGAACGTTTTCGCGAATTTGCCATGTCCCTAAAGGAATTTGATAGCCTTCGCCGATTTCGCGGAAAACAATTGCAGCAGCCTGCCTCTTTTCCATTGCAAGGTATTCTGCAACCGCAAGACGGGAGGAATAATAAGCGCCCTCGACACTGCTTGCATAATCCTTTCTGCCGTCATAAAACTCGTGGTCGTGCACTATCTGAAATTCCGTTGCATCGCGAGTCCAAACGCCGCCGGGCAGCCATGTTTCCAGTTGCTCAAAAGACCAAACGCCTGGCAACAATAAAACCCAAAAATCGTTGTCCAAATAATTGCTGTGAAACAAGCGAAAATCAGAAATTTGTTTCATTCCTTTAACTTTTTCTTCAACCAGTCTTTTTGAAATGTTAGAATCAACAGCAACAATGCTCCAACGCGTGGGCACAAGTTTTCTGTTCTTTTTTATGCCCAAAGTGCCAGCGCTTAATAACTTGTAAAGCGAAGAAACAACAAATCCAGAATTGTAAAGCTCAAAAAGCGCGTCATTACTTTTTACGCTGACATCAGAAACCAAATAATCAACTTTTTTCGGAATCTTCGGATTTGAAACAAGCTGCATGCTTTCAAGCGCAGCGCTTGGTCCCAAAGGCGCAATGCTTTCGTGAAAAGACAGGCGTGGCAATGGCTTGTGCTGCAATTCAATTTCCAGTTCAACGGGCTTTTCTGCCATGACAATTTCCTGCAAATCAAGCAGGCCATAATCTGGGTTTGCTGCTTCAAAAACATTCATGCGCACATGCGATTGAATCAACTGTTCTCGCATTGAAACAATGCGCTCGGGATGAAAACCATACCATTGCTCGGGCGCATCCAGCAAAAAATTTTTTTCACTTACAACAGCGGGAGCAAGCGGTGCAATCGAAACATTCGGATAGTTTTTCCAGGAAACAAAAACGCTCGGCGGAGAACTGCCGGAAAACTCCCTGCCCTGAATCAGCGAAGTGGTTTTCCGCAAACCGTTGTAATGCTCTAAAACAGCACACTTTTGCGCTCCGCATAAAAGTTTTCCTTTGCAGCGCACGCACAACCCAGCGGAAATCATGAAAAAAATAGTAAATCAAAGTGAATAAAAGCAATAGCAAACCAAGTTTCCCCTGCCAAACAGCAACACCCAGCCTGTCTTGCGGGATTGCAAATCCCGCGTTTTTCTCTTTGGATGAACCAGAGACTTTCTCTTTTTATAAAAAAGAGAAAGGCTTGGAGGCAAAGCAAACCAAGTTTCCCCTGCACAGAAAAAACAAGCATTATAATCCTTTTTCTATAGAATTAGTAAATTGGTGTTTATGGATATGGACTGGAACAAGAAAGAAGACCATGCGCGATTCTGGCACAGCAGTTCGCACTTGCTGGCTACTGCTGTGAAAGAGCTTTTTCCAGGCGCGCTGACAGCAATCGGGCCAGCAATAGAAGAAGGTTTTTATTACGATTTTTTTGTAGAACGCCCGTTCACAAGCGCCGACTTGGAGAAAATAGAAAAGAAAATGCTTGAAATTGCAACAAAAAAGCAAAAATTTGAAAAAAAAACAGTCAGCAAGGCAGAAGCACTAAAATTGTTCAAAGACAACAAATTCAAAACTGAACTAATTAATGAATTGGAAGAAAAAAATGTGACATTGTATTCCAATGGTTCTTTTACTGATTTGTGCAAGGGTCCGCACATTGAAAATAGTGGTGAGATAAAGGCAATAAAATTATTGAAAACTAGCGCTGCTTACTGGCGCGGAGACGAAAAAAAACAAGCTTTGCAGCGCATTTATGGAATCAGTTTTCCAAAACAGGAAATGCTGGATGAATGGCTAAAAATGCGCGAGCTAGCGGAACAGCGCTCGCACATAAAAATCGGAAAAGAACAGGAATTGTTCTTGATTTCTGAAGAAGTCGGAAGCGGCCTGGTATTGTGGGCACCGAAAGGTTTTGATTTGCGCGAACAATTGATTCTTTTTTTGAGGAAAGAGCAAATCAAGCGCGGCTACAAGTTTGTTGCAACGCCGCACATTGGCAAAATGGGCTTGTACAAAAAATCTGGTCACTGGGAGCATTACAACCAAATGATGTACTCGCCAATAAAAGTAGAGGGCGAAGAATACATTCTCAAACCAACGAACTGCCCGCACCACATAAAAATTTACGAAATGAAAAGGCATTCTTACCGCGACCTTCCGCTGCGCCTGGCAGAATTCGGGACAGTGTACAGGTACGAAAAATCCGGCGAATTAAACGGACTGGTCAGAGTGCGAGGCTTTACCCAAGATGATTCGCACATTTTCTGCACGCTTGAACAATTGAAAAGCGAATTCGAAAACGTTATTGACGTAGTGTTGTACATTTTCAAAGTGCTTGGTTTCTCGCAATACAGGGCACGCTTGGGAACAAGGGACAACAGCGAAAAATTCATGGGAACAAAAGAAAACTGGGAGCGCGCACAGAAAGACATTGAAGCAGCTGCAAAAGAAAGAAAGATTCCTTACGAAATTGCAGAAGGAGAAGCAGCATTCTACGGGCCAAAGCTTGACTTTTTAGTGAAAGATGCTTTGGGCAGGGAATGGCAATTAGGAACAATACAGGTTGATTACAATTTACCGGAAAGATTTGATTTGTATTACATTGGCGCGGACGACAAAAAATCCAGGCCGGTAATGATTCACCGCGCACCGTTTGGCTCGCTTGAAAGGTTTATCGGAATACTTATAGAGCACTTTGCGGGCGCATTCCCGTTATGGCTTTCGCCAGTGCAAGTAAAAATCTTGACTATTGCTGACAGGCACGAAAACTATGCGAACGAACTAGCAAAAAAAATGCTTGAAAAAGAAATCCGCGTTGAGGTTGACAACAGGAAAGAAACACTGCCGGCAAAAGTAAGGGATGCACAACTGGAAAAAACAAATTATATTTTGGTTGTAGGAGACAAAGAAGAAAAAAACAATTCAGTTACTGTCAGGACAAGAAAGGGAAAAGTAACAGGCGACATTAAGGCAGAAGCGTTTATCGGGCAAATTCTTAAAGAAATCGAAGAAAAAAAAATCGAATGAAAAAAAGCAATAACCATCATGGCTTTGAAACCGCGGGAGCCGCAAAGATTTAAATAATACAACCGCGCTTTTTTTATCAGCAAAAAAGAGCGTGATTCATTTTGGCGGAATACAACCTGCGAGATTTGATAGAAAAGGCTAAAAAGGCAAAAGAAGGAAAAAAAACCGTGGTTGCGGAAAAATCGCGGCAAAATGAAAAAATAATTTTGTCCGCGCAATCCAGCAAAAAGGACGAAGAAGAACTCGCAAAAAAATTGAAGATGCTTGACAAATCTCTTTCCGAAAAAATTGAAGCGCCAAAACAAAAAAAAACAGAACCAGTGCCAGAAGAAATTGCTGAACTCGCTGAGCCAGAAAAAAAATCAACAGTTGAACAGCAAATGGCCAACATGGAAAAAACACAGATTGCAGCGTATGGCAACACGAAAATATACAAAATAACAGGAATGCCACTGCTGTATTATTATGTTCCAGTTCCAAGGCCAACTGCAAGCGAGCGCGCAATAATAAACACAATAAAAGAAGCTGCAACGCGCCTAATCAGCATTGCCCCGTACAAAATAAGGGACAGCGTGCAGCGCAGGAATGTTTACCACCAAAAAATAATGGAAATATTGAAAGCAAGCCCGGAATTAAGGATTCCTGAAGGGCGCATGGGCTTCTATGCTGACGCTGTTGTAAGGGAAATGGTAGGATACGGCATGATTGACGAACTGGTGCAAGATGACAAGCTCGAAGAAATAATGGTGATCGGACCAAAACAACCAGTGTATGTTTTCCACAGGCAATACGAAATGATGTTCACAAGCATTGAATTCTACGGCGACAACGAAATACAGGACTTGATAAACAAAATCGCACGCGAAGTCGGAAGGCGCGTTGACATTTCCGCGCCACTGCTTGACGCAAGATTGCCTGACGGCAGCAGGGTAAACGCTACAATTCCACCGGCAACAGTCGGCGGCAGCACTTTGACAATCAGAAAATTCAAGTTAGACCCATACAGCATGGTTGATTTGATAACATCAAACACTTTAACGAGCGAAGTGGCAGCATTTTTATGGCTGTGCGTTGACGGAATGGGAAGCGCCCCGGCAAACATACTGATTTCCGGCGGCACTGGAAGCGGAAAAACAACAACATTGAACGTCCTGGCATCATTCATTCCGGAAAGGGAACGCGTTGTTTCAATCGAAGACACAGCGGAATTAAACCTTCCGCTAAAACACTGGATTAGAATGGAGGCAAGACCGCCAGGGCTGGAAGGAAGAGGGGAAATAACGCTTGACATCTTAACAAAAAATTCTTTGAGAATGCGCCCTGACAGGGTAATAGTCGGGGAAGTAAGGCACGACGAAGCATTCACATTATTCACTGCAATGAATACTGGACATGACGGCATGGCAAGTGAAGATGCGCTGATACAACTTTCTGACGGTTCAATAAAAAAACTCGGGGCTTTCTGCGAAGAATACTTTGGAAAATCAGAAACTAAAAGAGATAAAGATATAGAGTTTGCAGAAATAAAAAACGAGCAACCAGAAATAGTTGCAATAAACAAGGAAAACTTTACCCAACAAACTGCAAAAGTAAAAACCGTGTGGAAAAGAGAGTGCAAAAAAAGCATTGTTTTGAAGATGGCTTCTGGAAAAACAATAAAAGTTTCTTATGACCATCCAGTATTCAGGTTAAAAGACGGTTTCCTGCAGCAGGTACAATCGCACGAGTGTGAACTGGGAGATTACCTGTGCGCCATAAATTCGATTAACATAAACGGCAAGAAATTCGACAAAGAATGTGCTTATTTTCTGGGTTTGCTGCTTGGCGACGGGCATTTGAGGCATGAAGGAGTTTTCTTTGAAAACAAAAACAAACAGCTGCACGCCACATTCCAAAAAATAACTAAAAAAATGTTTGGCAAAAAACCAAAACTTTACAAAAAGGGAGACGGAAGGATTACTTCACGATTGCATTCTGTGAAAATAGCGTCAGAAATCCACGAAAAATTCGATGTTCCTTTTGGGAACAAAACAAAGATATTTGACATACCAAAAACTATTGAAGAGGCAGACAACGAATCAGTGGGGTTTTTCCTGCGCGGAATGTTTGACACCGACGGGCACGCTTCAGACATAAGAAAAAGCGTATGCCTTGCGACTGCAAACCCGCAAGTGGCAAAAAAGGTTCCGCTCTTGCTAAAAAGGTTCGGGATAGAAAGCAGGCTGTATTGCCAAGAAAAAGACGGCAAAAACAATTTTGGGCATTATTACCGCATATTCATAACCGGGAAAAGCAACCTTGAAAAATTCAAAAATTTTGTCGGGTTTGGACACCCGAAAAAAGCGCTAATCCTCAAATCAATAATTGGCGTAAAAGAAAACACAAACATTGATGTTGTGCCTGGCGCCGGCTCTTTGATTAAAAACATAAGGAAGGCATTGGGCATTACACAAAAAGAACTTGCTTTGAAAACAAGATTAGGCAATACCAGAACAAGCATAAACGCTTATGAAACAAACGCAAGAAACCCCTCGAGGACTGCCTTAAAAAAAATAAATAAAGTTTTAGTTTCTGGGTTTAACAAAAAAACAAGAAAATTAAACAACCGCGAGCCAAACGAATTATTTGAAGCAATAAAAGCGAGCCCCAACAAAAAAGCAATTAAAACCGCGCTTGTCTTCGCCAAGAATTTTGCAAATGTTGAAAAACTCCAGAAAAATTCCGGGTTGGGCAACAAGCTCCTTTATTATTATCTGAAAACCGGTGCGGCTTTCAACAAAGAAAAGCTTGCGGAAGCCGTAAAATGCCTGCATTATGACAAAACCGAGGAACTTGCAGAAACCCGCAAATTAATAACACACGTAAATTCAATAATAAGCAACAATATACGATGGGACAAAATAATCAACATTTCGCAGAAAGACGAAAAAACAAGTTATTACGACCTCACGCTTGACAAGTTTAACACATTTGTGGCTAACGGTATAATTGTTTCAAATTGCATGGGAACAATCCACGCAAACAGCCCGCAGGAAACTGTTGTAAGAGTAACAAGCCCGCCAATGAATGTCCCGGAAATAATGCTAAGCGGCCTGGATTTGATTATCATAGAACACAGGATTCACGACAAAAAGAAAGGCACAATCAGGAGAATAACAGAAATAGCCGAACTGACCGGGGTTCTGGAAGGAAAAGCACAAACCCAAACAATTTTTGAAAGAAATCCTGTTAATGACACTGTTGAACGAACAAACATTCCCAGCAATTACCTCAAAAAAATAGAAACCTTTACCGGGCAAAGCAGGAAACAGGTTGAAACAGAACTATCGGAAAGAAAAAAATTCCTTGACGGGCTAATAAAAAAGAACATCCGCTCAATGCCGGAAGTAAGCAAGCTCGCGCAAGATTATCTTTTAAGCAAGAGGGAAAGCAATGAGTGAACTTGACAAGCTGAAAAAGAAAATCAGCGAAGAAAAAAAAGCGCCTGCACAAAAAAAGCCCAGCGAAGCCGAAACAGTTGACATGGACCAAGTAGAAAAAATAGTCACAAAAATGAAGCAAAAATACGCGCAATCAGGCATGGAGTTTGAAGGAATAAAAGGAAACCTGGGGGAAATCCGCGACATTATTGCGGAAGGAAAACAAAAAGAAATAGAAGTGCAAACAGTGGAGGAACTGCTTGATTTCAAACAACCAATAATAAGGCAACTTGGAAAATTTTACCTTGCGCTCAGAAACCCGCTCAAGCCAATAATGAAATTTGTAATGGGCCTTCCACAGGTAAAAAAACTGGATTACTGGTTATACAGCGCAAACATGAAATTCTCGCTGCAGCAATACCTTGCAATCACAACATCAATATCCATAATAATATTCTTTGTTTCCATTGTTGCAAGCTGGCTGTTTTTGCTAATATTCAAAATAGACCTTGCACTGCAAACACTGCTTTCATTCGCTGCAGCAACAATAACATTCATTTTTTCAGCAATAGTTTGCCTGCTGGTTCCAAGAAGCAACGCACAAGCGCGCGGAGAAGCAATAAGCGGAGAACTCCCATTTGCCCTAAGGCACATGGCAACAGAACTAAAATCAGGAATCGGATTATACCGCACAATCCAGGCAGTGGCAGTCGCTGATTACGGCGTTCTTTCAGAAGAATTCGCGCGAACAATAAACGAAGTTGAAGAGGGAACTGAAACAAAAGAAGCGCTCGCACACCTTGCAGCAAGAACACAATCAAAACAATTAAGGAACGCAATCATGCACATCATTCGCGCAATGAAAACAGGGGGAAACCTTTCAGAAATAATGAACCAAATCGCGCGCGAAGTTTCATTCGAACTACAACAAAAAATAAGGGACTTTGCCGAGCGCATGAACTTTTTCGGCGTAATATTCATTTTCATAGCAATAGTGGCACCAGTAATGATTTCAATCTTGGGAAGCATAAAAAACTCGCCATTGCCATTGCCGTTAAACATACCGCTTGACTTGGTAACAATGAGCATTATTTATTTGCTGGTAATGCCATTGATACTCATATACCTGGTGGTTTACATCAAGACAACGCAACCAAAGGGATAAAAATGCAGGAAACATTATTGCAAAAATACGGAAAATACCTGCGCCTAAACATTGCAAGAATAGACCCGCGCATATGGATAATCGCGTCGGTTTTAGTAGCGGCAGCAATTGCATCAATAGTGTATCTGCTGATTCTTTTCAAAATACTGAATATTTCAATGATTTTTCCATTCGTTGTTGGATTTGTAGTATTAGATTTGATGATAGGATACCCTTACATAAAAGAAATGAACCGCATCGACGAAATAGAAGCAACGCTGCCGGAAGCGCTCAAACAAATGGCAGACACACTGAAAGCCGGCGGCACATATGAATATGCATTAAGGGAAATCAGCACTGCAGATTACGGGCCGCTAACAAAAGAAATAGACAATGTCCTGCGAAAACTGGAAGAAGGCGAAAACTTTGAAAACAGCCTCAAAACGCTTTCGGAAAACATTGACTCAAGGCTGGTGCAAAGAAGCGTAACAATAATAATCGACTCCATAAAAGCCGGTGCGGGCCTGGCGGACGCGCTCGAAGAAATAGCAGAAGATATCAGGGAACTGCACCACATCGACATAGAAAGAAGAACAAGGACAATGATGGGCTTTTTGTTCATATTCTTTGCAGGAAGCATTGTTGCACCTGCAATCTTTGGATTGGTTTCAACAATAATAAGCTTCCTGATTGGAACAGTTGCAACATCAGGAATAGCAACAACAACAGAAATAACAAAGGCTGTCGGCGTAAAAGACGCCTTGCTGATGCTAATGCAAATCTATATCTTCATCGAAGTGATTGCCACATCAGCAATACTCGCATTAATGAGGGGCGGAAAAATAAACAAAAGCCTTATATATGCCCCAATACTATTATTCTTAGCGTACGTTTCAATGACAATAGCTTCAGTGGTTTCACAAATAATAATCAAAGGTATCTAAAAATGAAAAAAGCGCAAACCTCAATAGAAATATTAATGCTCCTCGGTGGAGCAATACTAGTGACAATAATAATTGGAATAGCACTGAAAAACGTCGGAAGCCAGTCAGCAAACACTACAACAAACACAATAAAATGCACAATGCTTGACTGCACTTCCTGCAAAACAACAGCAGGATGCACGGGCTACCAGGCAGATGGAACAGTGTTGGCTTGGGACATAACAGTGCCTGCAACAGACCCATGCACTTCAATTGACAAAGCATTGTTTTCCAGCTGCAAACCAACATAAAAGCCTTTTTGGAAAAAAGCCTTGGGAAAAAATGGAACAACTAAAAATTATTTTTATTGCCTGAAAAAATGGAGGTGCAATAAATGGAAAAAAAAGGACAAGGAGCACTCGAATACTTGCTCTTAATCGGAGGCGCAGTCTTAATCGCAGTAATAGTCATAGCAGTAATAACAGGACTCGCAAACACCAGCGGAAACACAGTGAATACCTCCGCAACATGCGCAATCAAAACATGCGACCAATGCAAAAACTACACAGGTTGTGCTGGCTTTGGAGTAAGTGGTGCAAGAACATTCACAGGAGCAACTGTTGTACCAATAGTTCCCTGCACAGCAGCAGAAGCAACAGCATTTAACGTATGCAAGGGCGCATAAACCAATTGATTCATATGGAGCAACAGGCACAAGTTTCGTTTGAATACCAACATAAAATTATTTTTATTGCCTAAAAAAATGGAGGTGCAATAAATGGAAAAAAAAGGACAAGGAGCACTCGAATACTTGCTCTTAATCGGAGGCGCAGTCTTAATCGCAGTAATAGTCATAGCAGTAATAACAGGACTCGCAAACACCAGCGGAAACACAGTGAATACCTCCGCAACATGCGCAATCAAAACATGCGACCAATGCAAAAACTACACAGGTTGTGCTGGCTTTGGAGTAAGTGGTGCAAGAACATTCACAGGAGCAACTGTTGTACCAATAGTTCCCTGCACAGCAGCAGAAGCAACAGCATTTAACGTATGCAAGGGCGCATAAACCAATTGATTCATATGGAGCAACAGGCACAAGTTTCGTTTGAATACTTGTTAATGGTATCGTTCACAGTAATCCTAGTGATTATTGCAATGGCGCTAGTATTGGCAGTTCAAGCTGTAGCAGCAAAAGCCCAAGCGCAAGTATTGGATGTGCGAAGCAAAACAATCAGTTCCCTTGTAAGCTGAGGTGAACAAAATTGTTTGCTTTGCTCTATTTTTCTTTTTCTTTAATAGCGCTAATTATGGCAGCATGCACTGACATAAAACAGCGCATTGTATCAGACAAAATCAGCTACGGGTTAATAGCTGCAGGAATAGGGCTGCACGGCGCAGAATCCCTGTTTGCGGGAAATTATTCTCCATTATTCGCTTCTGTCGGAGTTTGCATTGCAACATTTGTCGTTGGCTTGGTGTTCTGGAAAATCGGATTATGGGCTGGAGGCGATGTAAAGTTGTTCACTGGAATTGCTGCAATGGCGCCGTTCAACCCGAACATTATTGGCAGCGCTTTAGGGATAGAATTATTCAAGGCAAGCGCATTGCCAATCTTTCCGCTGTCGCTTTTCATCTTCAGCGTTTTTGCAATGCTGCCATACGGCTTATTTTTGGGTTTTGTTGCACTTGGAAAAAAACGGGAAAAAAAGAAAAAAATAATTGCTGACTTCAAACAAAGGGCTTTGCAATTATTGGAACTTGCAATTGCAACAACCGGCTTCAGCGAATTGTTAAACCAGCTGAATTTGAATGTTTTGTTGGTTTTGCCGGTTCTTGTTGTTTTAGGCATTGTGCCAAAAACAATCAGGATTGTTGCAATAGTTCTCGTGGCTTTTTTTGCGCTCGCACAATTGCAGTGGCTGTTCTTTGCAGAAACAATTTATTTGTTTGCAGTGCTTTTCGTGTTTTTTGCAATAATAAAACTTGCAGCCGAATCACAAGGATTGTTGAATGCGCGAAAAAAAATAACAGAATTGAAGGACGGGGATATTGTTGCGGAAACAATTATCATGGGCAATGACGGGATTTTGCGTTATTCCGGGGTTTCAATAGCAAAAATTATTAATTACCTGAAAACCAATAATTTACAGGCAATAAAAGAACTGCTCGCGCCCGCAGGCAAGGTTTTTTGCTCGCACAGGCGCGCTGGCGGAGTAAGCGAAGAGGAAATTGCTGAATTAAAAAAATTAGTGGAAAAAAAATTGTTGGAGGACAGCATTGAGGTAAAGCAATCTGTTGCGTTTGTGCCGGCAGTATTGATTGCTTTTGTTTTGCTGAATATTTTGGGGGACTTGATTTGGAACGTTTTTTTGGTTTGAACAAAAAAGGACAAAGCTCCATGGAATTTATCCTTATCATTTCAGTCGCAATGATTTACATTTCAACAATAATCTTGCCTTCAGTGGAGGTTTCCAAGCGCGCTACTGACGACGTGATGCAGTTGTCACAGGCAAGGCTTGCCGCGGAAAAGCTTTCAAATTTCATTGATTCTGTTTATGCCGCAAGCGGTGACGCAAAAACAACAATAACTGTCCTTGTTCCAGCGCGCGCGCAAGTGAAATGCCTGAATTGCATTGACCCAAAAGACCCTGCAACATGCAATAATTCTGCACCTTTCAATGTGATAGGTTTCGATTTTTGGTTGACTGAAAACGACCAAACGCCGCTGCTTGAAAATCCTGCCTGCCCGAAAGAAACAATCTTTCCGAAAAAAAGCGTTTGCTCTAAACTATTCCAGACAATCAGCGAGTTCAATTGTGTTGACGTGGTAAATGCACAAAAGGATTTAATCGGAGACCCTGTTGTTGGAGTTCCCACAATTGCGGAAATCAGCATTGAAAAGAAAACTGGTGGGATTGTTGTTACAGTTCATTAAAGAACCATGGCATAAATGCCACGACGCTTTGAAAGCAATAGCCAATTGCTTTCATCTCCCGCTTAAAAAACAGGAGCGTTCAGCGCCATGGTTCTATAGTAAATCAAAAGGCCAGACTGGAATTGAAGCAATGCTGGTTACCGGAGTAATAATAACTTTGCTGGTAGTATTGGGCGCTTTTTATTTCGGCGATGTTTCCGACCAGACAACAGCAATAATCATACTGAAAACAGAATTGCTGAAACAGTTCAGCAGCTTAAGCAAAAGTTATGTCATTAGTTCCACGCTTGAACCATCCGTCCTTTCTGGGGAAATACTTTGCTTTGAAGTCAGGACAAGCCCGGAGTTAAATAGCACTGACAAGGCAATACTGACAGCCGATGACCTGCCGGAAGATTTCATCAAAAAAGTAAGCGACAAAATTTCCCAAAGAACGAAATACAAAACCGTTAAAATAAAAATAGAAGATGTTTGTGCATGATTCTAAAAACAGACAAAAAATCCGTTGCAATAATAAAATTGCAATTGCTGACTCTTGCCATGCTTGCAATAACATTCCTCAGCGTGATTGTTCCAATTAGCACAATAGCTGTTGTTGAATTGTTTTTAGCGGCAGTGTATCTTTTTGTCCTGGTTTTTGAAGCAAAAAAGCTTTTCGGAAAGGATTTTGCGGCAATTGCAATACTCTTTGTTTTCCTGCTTGCAATAGTCCTTGCAAATTTTTTGATTCAGCTGACGCCATTCCAGGAAATCAGCCTGCGCTTTGAACTGCTTCTTGCAATTTCCATTGCAACGCTCGTATTCTTTTTGGCATACAGGTTTTGTTTGTCCCGCAATTTTTCGCACGGCACAGTTATTTCAAGCGACAAGCATTCGGCGGTCGTTGAAACAGAATTTGATTTGCTTGCAGGAATAAACTCCGGAAAACACCATATAAAAACAACAAGGCATTATTCCGCCGGGCAAAGGGTAAAGCTCAAAATCAAACAGGGCATCATAGGAAGAAAGCCAACGGAAATAATAGAATAAATTCTGGCTGGCTTATGCAACGGCTTTTATTTCGAGCAATGTTTTTGCCTTGAATTTTACGAGCGGGAGTATGAGTATTTCTTTTTCGACTGTTGGCACAATGTTTTTTCCCTTTTTTTGCAGTTTAACCATATAAAAGTGTTCCAGCAGTTTTAAGTCTCTGATGACTGCGCTTAGCCTTCTCTCTGCAAGCCCACTTAATTCTGTGGCGTTTTTTGGTTTTCTGTCTTGAATCAATCTTACTAATTTTAGCCGTTCTTTTGTGAATATTTGGGTTATTTCTTCGTCTGACAGGCTTAAAAGCAATCCTTTGTCTGGATACTTGCCTGGTTCTTTCCAGACTTTGTTAAGGTATGCTTTGATTGCATCCCATTTTTCTTCATTCAGTTTGTACGCCATATTTTTTTCACCTCATTTTCATTCTATCAACATAATAATTTCTATATCTTTCAAAATTTTGTTTTATTTGGTCCAAATAAAAATTAAAGATGCCATTCAAGTCTTTTCCCATTGTAGGAATTGGAATTGGTTCTGGAGTGAGCCAATACCTTTGCTCGTGCAAAAAGCCATGCGCGGTATCAACCCGGAAAACCTCAAAAAAGCTTTCGCCGATTTTTGTCCTGTAGTTCAAGGAAAAGCCCTGCACTTTGTTCTTTTCAACTTCAAACTTCACATCAAGCAAATCTGTTGAAGTTAGCGGAATGACAAATTTCTTCCATTTTGCCAAGCAAACCACACACGAATACTATACATTAAATGTATAGTGTCGTTTATAAACCCGTCTTGCTTCTGCAATCTTCTGTGCTTTCTGATTAATTGGTGTTAAAGATAGCTAATAGAAAAAAAATGCTGCGTCCTATTGATTCATTTTGGCTTTGCTTTCGGCAGCTTGGTTTTCCGCCTTGCCTCTGTTAACCTTTTACGCTTTAAGTATTGAAAAGCCGCTTGAAACTTAAGTGTGGACTGCAATATTTTTTGTTTTTGTTCAATTGTTATTGGCAAGGAATAGGAAACTTTTTTTGGTTGCATTGCATATTCCAAAAAAACAGCGTGGTCTCGCGCAACAATCACCATTTGCGGCAAAAAACGCGGGATTCTTTTCATGAAAGAAATGTCTGCTCTTCGCGTAACCAAGTATCGTAACCTGAACGAACGGTCCAAATTTCCACTGCCTTTTTTAAATGCTAATTCTTCGAGCCACAGTGTGCGTATTAGGGACTTATTTTTCCTATAATTGGGTTCTAATGAAACAATTTTTCTACCACTGCTTTTTGCATAATCTGAGAGTTTGGCATAAAAGTTCATGTTCGCTCGGTCTATGCGTGTCCAAGATTCCCTTAACTGTCTTGCACTAACTCCAGTTCCCTCAAAGCTTATTCCTTTTAGGAATATATTGTAGAAATCTTTGTAATCAAAGTTTTCCGGAGCCTCCATAGCAATCAAATCGCCGGGCTTAGTGTTTTCCAGTATTGCTTTTTTTCCGAGCTCCAACATTCTTTCCAGCACTGCCAATGCATTGGGTTTTTCAAGTTCATCTCCAGAAAGATGGGATAGTTCAAAGAGAAAAAAATCATTAAAGGGCTTGCTTTGGCTTTGCATAAAGCAATTCCATAACACAAGATTAAAGGCAGTTTCGTTATTTTCGTCATGAAACGAATTTTTGCAGTGTTTTTATTGCCTGCCAAAAAAAAGTATTTGATGCTTTCCGATGCAGCAATTTCAAAAATAGCGATAGCGCTTTCAATAACTGGCGTGCTATTGCTTGCTTTCCAGCAGCAACCGCTGGCAAAAACTGTTTCAGAGGCAATTGCAGGTGAAAAAGGAAAACAGATTGAAATCCGCGCAAGAATCGCTTGGGCAAGGCAGAGCGGGCAGAGCCTGGTTTTCGAGCTTGATGACGGAAACAAAATAACAGCTATTTTTTCCGGCGCGGACAGCATGCAAAAAGTGCTGGTAAAGCCAAACGCTTTCGTGAGCGCAATCGGGATTGTTTATGGGAAAAAAGGAAAAGAAAATTTTTTGGTGCAAGAAGTGAAGGCAATTGATTGAAGCGATTGGCGCAATATTGATAGGCTGCTTTTTGGGCATTTTTTCCGGGCTTGCGCCGGGAATACACGTGAATACTATTGCAATGGTTTTTGGCGCTTTTGCAGCCAAGCAGGATTTGAATTTTGCATTAATGGTTGTTTCAATGACAATAACGCACTCTTTTCTGGATTTTGTGCCAAGCATTTTGTTGGGAGCGCCTGACGCTGAAAACTTTTTGTCGGCGCTGCCAGGGCACAGGATGCTGTTGCGCGGCAAAGCGCTCAAGGCAATAAGGCTTGCAGTAGCAGGCGGATTGTTTGGAACGATTTTTTCTTTCGCGTTATTGCCGTTCTTTGGCGCTTTCGTTCTGGAAACTGTTTCATTCCTTTACGGGATGATTCCAATAATACTGCTTGCATCCCTCTTGCTCGTAATGTTTTCAGAGAAAGGATTGAAAAAAAAGATTTTTGCAATTATTGTTGCAGCGCTGAGCGGTACAATCGGATTGCTTTGCCTGGATTATTCTTCTTCCGGGGGAAACACTCTTTTTGCGCTGGTTACAGGCTTTTTTGGCGTGAGCACTATTGTTTTTTCGCTCAAGGAAAAAACAACAATGAAACCGCAAAAAAAAGAAAAAACGCGTTTTTCCGCAATTCCAATTTTAAAGGCATCTTTTCTTGGCACGATTGCTTCCGCGCTTGTTTCGCTCTTTCCAGCAATCGGGCCAAGCCAGGCGGCATTCATTGTAAAAAAATTTTCAGGAAAAATTTCAACTGAAAAATATTTGGTGGTATTAGGCGCTATCAGCACTGCAAGCTCTGTTTTTTCTTTTTTTGTTCTTTACCTGGTTGGAAAGGCGCGCACTGGAACAGCAGTTGCTGTAAGAAATGTTTTGAGCCTTGGAGAAAATGAAATGCTTGCGGTTTCAGCGGCAATTCTGATTGCAGCCGGGCTAAGCGTCTTGATAACAAATTTTGTTTCAGTGAAAATGCTCGGCGGAATGCAGAAAATAGAATACTGGAAACTGAATGTTTCAGCGCTTGCAATAATGGTTTTGCTTGTTTTTTTTATGGCTGGAACAAGCGGTTTGCTGCTGCTGTTTGCTTCAACAGCAACTGGATTGGCAGCATTGGGCGCGAAAGTAAAGCGCACAAACTGCATGGCTTTCCTGATACTGCCAACGATTGCCTATTATGTGAACTACTCATAACCTGGCAATTTAGTATTGAGGTTATGGCTTCTTGTTTCATCGAACTACTTTTGCTTTCGTTCTCTACAAAGCCCCGTCCCAGAGCCAATATATTTTTTGCAGAATTTATGTCTCTGTCAAGTTCCAAACCGCAATCGCAAGAGTATGTTCGTTGCGATAATGGAATGGCTTGGATTGAACCGCATTGACTGCACATTTTTGTTGTGTTCATTGGATTTACTTCTATTACTTTTGCACCAGCGCTTTCAGCCTTGTGCTTCAACATAGAAATGAATTTGCCCCAAGAACAATCAAAAATATTGCGCTTGTTCCAGTGCTTGTTTTTATTTTTTGTTGCCATTTTTTTTATGGCAAGTTTTTCTATACATATCAAGCAATTTTCTGAAACGATTTTTGTCGAGAGTTTATGCAAGAAATCGTTTCTTTGGCAATCAACCTTTTCATAAAGCTTTGCTAATGCAAATTTGGCAATTATCCAATTATAACCGCCTTTCTTTTTTCTTGAGAAGGTTCGATGGGCTCGTCTGATTTTTGCCAAACTCTTTTTCAAGAACAATGACGCTGGCGTTTTGTTGCCATTGCTGTCGGCAACAAAATTGATTATCCCCAAATCCAAACCGATTTCACCAACTCCGCATTGGCAATTTCTTACCTCGTCTGTAATAATAACCGCATGCCATTTGTTCACGCTTTTTTTGATTGTTATTTGCTTGATTTTCCCATTTGTTATTCTATGGCAACGAATTTTTAGCCCCCCGATCTTTGAAAGGGATAACCTGCCAAACCGTTTTCCTGTTTGTTCCAACTTGAAACCGCTTTGGTTGTAGTTGATTGTCTTGAACCATTCTTTTCCCTTGAAACGCAACTTTCCAACTTTTCGCCCGCGCCTTTTCAGTTGATATAACACCCTCAAATTGCTGAACAAACGATAACATTCATATTGCAGTGTTTTCGAATAAACCTTTTTCAATTCTGGATGTCTTAGTTTTAACTCTACGATGCTGTGTTGAATTGCTTTTATGCCAGCCTTTTCGCTTTCGTTGACTTTTTCCAACAGATGGTTGTATGTAAAGCGGCATAAATCAAATGTTTCAAGCAAGGCGTTCGTTTGTTGCTTTGTTGGATAAAGCCTAAACGTATAAGAAAACACGTTAAAACCCCCTTGTTGAAATTGAATAATGACAAACATAAACACCTGCCTCTGATACTTCTATAAATAATGGGAAGCCACATTTCCCCTGAAAAACAGCGGTTAGCGATAACATAAAAGATATTTTGATAAACTCTGTGCCCATAGCAATCCATAACCATTTGTAACACACTCCCGCCGGTTCGTATAATGCTGCATATTGCACTTCGCACCGGCAGGAATGCAAAAAATAAAACAAACGAATCAACCCAAAAGGCAGATGTATTATAACAAAGTGAGTTAATCAGTGATGTGGAGGATAAAGCAGGGCACGTTGGAAGCAGTGCTGCTTGCTGCGAGGAATACTTTTCCGAATGAGTTCTTCTGCCTTTTGGGCGGCAACAAAAAAGAAAAAATCGTTGGGGAATTTGTTGTTATTCCTGCTGTTTTTGGAAAGCAGCATACTATGGTGCAGGATTGGCTGAAGCCGATTGACAAAAAAATCGTTGGAAGCATGCACTCGCATCCTTCAAAAAACAATTTTCCTTCAAGCGCTGATTTGAATTCTTTTCCTCGCTTTGGCGAAATCCATTTAATTGCTGGTTACCCTTTTAGATTAGAGGATGCAAGGCTGTTTGATTTGAAGGGAAAAAAAATAGAATTTGAATTGTTTTAGTGTGAGTGGTTGGTGGATTAATGAAAAAAATATTGCTCATTATCTGCGATGGCCTTGGAGATTTGCCTATTGCTACATTTGGAAACAAAACTCCTTTGGAGGCAGCAAGCACTCCAAACCTTGATGCTCTTTGTAGAGAAAGCGTTTGCGGTACAATGAACTCAATTGCACCACCAAAAATACCAGAAAGTGATACTGCCCATTTGTCAATTTTTGGATATGAACTAGAGAAATACTATTGTGGTCGTGGACCATTCGAATCAGCAGGGATTGGCCTAAAGCTAAAAGAAGGGGACGTTGCATTGCGCGCAAACTTTGGGACTGTTGACAAGGACTTTGTTATTACAGACAGGCGCGCTGGCAGAATCGAAAATGTTGTCTCTTTTTGTAAGGCAATTGACGGAATAAAAATAGACAGCGTAACGTTCATTGTAAAGCCAAGCACTGCATACCGGGCTGCTTTGGTTTTGCATGGAAAAGAATTGAGTGCAAACATAAGCGATGCAGACCCTCATGAGAGTGGACAAAAAGTTCTTGAGGTAAAACCACTTGACAATAGCACTGAAGCAAAAAAAACAGCTGAAGTATTGAACGCGTTCTTGAAGAAAAGCCACAAAATACTGCAAAAGCATACCCTGAATAAAAAACGCAAAGCACAGGGATTGCCGCTTGCAAACTACCTTTTGTGCAGGGGAGCTGGTTTTGTGCGCAAGATTCCGAATTTTGAGGAAAGGTATGGATTGAAGGCAGCGTGCATTGCAGGGGCAGCATTGTATAAGGGGGTAGCATCAATGATTGGCATGCAAATACTGAAAGTGAATGGTGCAACTGGGATAATCAACACTGATGTAAGGGCAAAATTTGTTGCTGCAAAAAAGGCACTAAAAAAATTTGATTTTGTTTTTGTCCACGTAAAGCCAACCGATTCTCTTGGGGAGGATGGAAACTGTAAGGGGAAAAAAGAATTCATAGAAAAAATAGATGCCGCAGCAAAGGAATTATTGGGAATAAAAAACACAGTCATTGCGATTACCGCAGACCATAGCACGCCATGCGAACAAAAAAAGCATTCTGCAGACCCAGTACCGCTAATGGTTTTCGGTACGGGCAATAATGATGGCTTGCAAAAATTTGGCGAAAGCGAATGCAAAAAAGGCAGTTTGGGGCACTTGCTTGGAAACGATTTGATGCCAAAACTGATTGAGTTCACAAAGCGATAGTGTGATGAGTTATTGATGTTAAAGCTATCCATAACTGCGTTGGTTATGTGATTGATTCAGCCAATTTTCCATTGTGAAAATGCATGCGAATAGTAACATAATCAACGCAGTCCTCCATATCAGTAATTAGAGCACATGCCGTTAGACTAATATTGCATTTGTTGTTTCTATTACAACAGGCTATTGGGATAGGCACTTAGCTTAAAAAAAAGGCAGGGGCTTGCAGGACATTGCGCCAACAGTCCTAAAAATAATGGGCTTGAAACAACCAAAAGAAATGACCGGGCAAAGCCTTATTTAAAACATTTTGAAAAACAAGTTATTTGGATTGCAATGAGATTCATTAATTGGTTCAGAAAAAAAAGGCAAACCTCTGGAAAAACAATTCCAGACACAGCCACAGCAAAACCAATGCAACCAGAAAAAAGACTGCTTGAAACCTTGTTTTCCCCTGTTGAATGGACAAGAGCAAACGCAATGGCTGCAAAAGCCGCTGCATGGCAGCCCTTTGCAGACGCATGCAGAAAACACGGTTACCAAAACCTAACAAGGGCATTCTTAGAATTTTATGCAGGAGTAAAAGACAACCCCGCCACATGGAAAATGGAGGCAGAAACTGAGGAAAAAGTTGAAACAAAAGGAAAAAGATTCAGCAGAACAGGATTTTACGCAAAACTATTCATTGATATTATGGAAAAAGAAGCCCTGCAAAAATAGGGCCGGCAAAAAAAGGAAACATACCCCCAAAAAGAAAAAAGAGCACAACATTATTTAAAAAAAATAGGTGGTTTTATTAACCTCGTTTTACTATTTTTTTAGCATGGGCCAAACTGGACAATTGAGCTTTGACTTTTATTTTGCAATAATGTTCGCAATAATTATTTCTCAGCAATTGTTCACTGTTTCAGACCAGTTCAAGGAAGCATCGAACGAAACCAGCATTCTCGCACAGGAAAGGCAGATAGCAAACAATGTTGCTGCAGTCCTCGCAAGCAGCTCTGCATTGGGCGATGGCATTGACTTCGAAATCGAATACTCTGTGCCTGCAATCTTTGACATTGAAAACCGCAACCAGCAATCCTGTGACATATTTATTGAAATTGGCTCCGGAGCTCCCCCAAATCCGAATCCTTGGGGTGGCGAAAGCGGGTGCAATTGCGGATTGATTTCAGTATATTACCCGGACGTAACTGTCAAAAAAGTGGTTGCCGGAACATATGGTTTGGCGGGGCAACCAATAAAAATAATTACTCCAACAGGCACGCAAACCGGGCCGTTTGGATTCAAATGTGGAGACAAAATCAAGATAAAAAAGGGATAACATGAAACAAAAAGGGCAGATTTTTTCTCTTGACGTTCTGATTTCAATAGTGTTGATAATCGTTGCTCTGGGTGTTGCAATGCGCTTCTTTGAACTAAAAGAATATGAAACAAAAGAATTAATGGAACAACTGGAATTGGAGCGCGTTGGAAGCGCGGCATCAGAACTGTTGGTAAACAATCCGAATCTGGTTTGCGAATTAACCGCTGTCTTAACCGGGACAAAACTCAATTCTCTTTCAAACTGCCTGAACAAAAACCAGCAAATTTTGAAAGCAGATTTGGGAATCTCGGAAAACAGCGTGCCCGCCCAAAACAAGTTTGATTGCCGAATAGAATTCGCATATGACGCGGCATCACAACTCGCAATTGGTGATTGCACAAGCGTTGTTCCTGCAACTGCAAAAAATGTTTTTGCAGCAACAAGAAAAATAGTTGTCACGAATTCAAAACAAGTACCAAAAAACGAGTTCAACAATTGCACTGACAGCGACCCAGCAACAAACTGCGTTGTTTTCACGGCAGGAACAGCAACATTGAAGGTGTGGAAACATGAATAAAGGATTTGTTTTCACTATTGACTCCATTTTTGCAATAATAGTCGCTGTTTCCCTAATCAGCGCGCTTGTTTCAATGCAGCAAACAGAAAAAGGAAAAGAAAAAATGTTCAAAACCACCTCACAAAAAGCAATGGACAAGGCAATGGTAGACTTTTACGTGTCAGACGACACTGCTGGCACTGTGCCAGCAGCAGCAAAATATTATTACAGCGCAAAAACAATCAGATACGCGATTCCAACAGAAAGGGACGAAGACCAAGGAACAATAAAAATAATAACAAAAATCGAGGCATCACAATGAACAAAAAAGGATTCTTTACTGCGGTCATCGCAGGAATAACAGTGATTCTGCTAGTGACAATGTTTTCTGTCCAGCAAAATTTTGCAAAAAACAGGCAAGCGGAATACTACCAGCGCGCGATTTTCGAACTAAAAACAGGGGCACAAAACACACAGTATCTGCTTGACAAATCAGCTTCTGACGCAATGGCTGACTGCATCAACATAACTTGCGTGCAGGGAACAGCTTACAAAACAAAAATCATGGAATACTTCAAAACAATAACAGACAATGCAACAGCTTATTACGGAATACAATGCGACACAATAACAGTGCCAGCCGTTGCCAGCGGAACAGATTTTTCTTTTGACCTGAAATGTTACAAAAACATGCTGGATGGATTCAGGGCAGAGTACAAAAAAACAATCACGCTCAAAAAAGAAATAACCTTTCAAATGGCTGGCGTGTGCGAAATACAGGTAAAAGACGCGCAAAGCGGAACATGCGACGCGCTCATAAACAAAGCAGCTTGCAGCTGAAAAACAAGCAACAGGGTTTTTGCTAACAAAAACGAAAGGATTAATTAAGGCAAGAGACAAAAATAATTCGGTGATGCCTTGAAGAATGCCATTATCTTAATGCTCGCTTTTCTGATTACCGGAATGATGCTTCCCGCACAGGCTGCGGAAGCACAAATGAAAACAAAAACAATAACACTTTATTCCAGCATTGGCTTTGTCGCAAAAGAAGCAGAATTAAACACTGGCACGGGAAACCAAAACATACGCTTTACAGTCCCGAAACAAACAGACAACGAATCAATAGTAATAATTGACGACGGAGCAAACATAAAACAATTCAAAACAAACGAAAAAATAGAAATTGACTCAGTGCTAGAAAAAATGGTTCAGGCAAACAAAGGAAAACAAGTCATAATAATAACACAATTTTTCAAAATAAACGGGACAATAAAAGAAGTCTACAAAAAACAATACCTGGAAATCAGCGAACCAAAACTGTTGGATTCAAACATTGCAATTTCAAACCGGCAATCGCTGTTGGTGCCAATAACCTCAATAGAAGCAATGAGCCTGGCAGAAAAAGCAGGCATTGAAAGCGAAGAACAAGAAAAACAAAAAACAGTCAATGTTTCAGAAAACGCTTTCAAGAGCCAGAGAAAAATCAAGGCACTTTACTTTGTAAACGGAGCATCATGGAACCCAAATTACCAGTTATTCTGGGATTCTGACACAAAAGCAACGCTTTACTATTTTGCAAAAGCAACAAACAACACTGACGAAGACTGGAATTCCGTGCAATTACAGATTGTTGCAGGACAACCAAACATGAAATATGTTCCATTATACTACAATTATCGCTCAGAATACGCAATGGACAAAGAAACCATGGCGGCAGGCAGTGCGCCAGGAGTAGAGAACCAGTTTGTTTCAAGCGAAGAACAAGAATACCACATTTACGGAACAATAGACGGAATAACAATAGAAAAAAACACTGAAGCAATGATTCCAGTGCTCTCAAAACAAGTAAACTATGAAAAAGAATATGAATGGCGCGCTGGTGATTCACAAGTAAAATACAATATCCGCATTTTCAATGACACAGGAGAACCGCTTGCAGCAGGATTTTTGAGCGCTTACAGCAACAACATGTACGCTGGCGGAAACTACATCAAATGGACTGCCGAGGATGACAACGCAATAGTTTACCTTGCGCCAGCGCTAGACATTACAGCAAAAAAAACAACAGATTCAAGAACAGACAACCAGCCCAGTGTTTCAACAACATATTATAACATAAAACTGCATCTTGAAAACCACAAGTCAACAAGCGCAAAACTCAAAACAACAGACTATTTGCCAAGCAACGCGGAAAACTTCCAAAGCAACATAAAGCCAGACAAAACAGAAAACAACCAATTAGAATGGACAACAACGCTGAAAGCAGGAGAAAAGAAAGACATAACATTCAGCTATGAAACAAAAAACTACAAGAGATACTGAAAAAAGCAATAAAAACTTCATTGACTCTGACCAAGGCGTTTTTTATTCTTTTTCTATTTCTTTTCTTCTATGGCGACAGAATCGCGAAAGCGGATTGCTGTAATTGATTATGATTTGTGCAGTCCGAAAAAGTGCGGCAACTGGTACTGCGAACACGTGTGCCCGGTAAACAGGGCAGGCAAGCAATGCATTAGCCATTCGGCTGAAGAAAAACCAAATATTTCCGAGGATTTATGCATTGGCTGCCTGATTTGCGAAAAAAAATGCCCGTTCAATGCAATATCAATAGTGAATCTTTCACTCGAATTGGAAGAACCGATTCACCAATTTGGAAAAAATCTTTTCCGCTTGCACAGGCTGCCTTTGCCAAAGGAAAACAATGTTGTTGGCATTGTGGGAAGGAACGGCATTGGAAAAACAACTGCCATGAAAATCCTTTCCGGCGAACTGGTTCCAAACATTGGAAAACTAGAGGAAACGCCTTCTTGGGAAAAAGTGATTGATTATTTCAAGGGAAAAGAAATACAGGCGTTCTTCAAAAAACTGGAAAAAAAAGAAATAAGCATTGCAATAAAACCGCAGGCAATAGAAAAAATACCAAAAGCAATAAAAGGAAAAGTTTTTGACTTGCTCAAAAAAATTGCGGAAGAAAAACAAATAATTGAAACCGCGGAAAAACTGAATATTGCTGGAATTCTTGAAAGGCAATTGGGGCAATTAAGCGGCGGCGAACTCCAAAAAACAGCAATTGCTGCAACTGGCATGAAAAAAGCGGGTTTTTATTTTTTTGACGAACCAAGCAGTTATTTGGACATTAGGGAAAGGCTACGCGCGGCAGAATTCATCCGCTCAATAGCAGCACAAGGCAAGACAGTGCTGGTCATAGAACATGATTTGATAATGCTGGATTACCTGAGCGATTTCATTCACTTAATGTACGGAAAGCCGGGAGTGTTTGGAGTAATTTCACAGATAAAGACAACGCGCGAAGGCATCAACACCTATCTTGACGGTTACAGCAAGGAAGAAAATTACAGGTTCAGGAACTATGCCATAGAATTTGCCGTGCACGCAGCACGCGAAACAAAAAAAGGAAAACTGCTTGCAGGCTGGCCAGCAATGACAAAAAAACTCGGAGATTTTTTCCTGGAAATTGAGCAAAATTCAATAAACCATGGCGAAGTAATCGGCATCTTGGGACCGAACGGGATTGGCAAAACAACCTTTGTCAAAATGATTGCCGGCATCCTAAAACCAGACGGAAACACGAAACTGGATTTGAAACTAAAGCTTGCATTCAAGCCACAGTATTTGGAAATAAAAAGCAGCAAAACTGTCTCGGAACTGTTTGCGCAGGAAAAAATAAACACTGAAGACACTGAAACAAAAAACACAATCGTCAAACCGCTTGACTTGGAACAGTTGTCAGAAAAAAAAATTTCTTCGCTTTCCGGGGGCGAACTCCAAAGGCTCGCAATCGGCTTGACGCTCGCAAGAAAAAGCGATTTAATCCTAATGGACGAGCCAGCAGCAAACCTTGATGTAGAGCAACGGCTGAACGTTGCAAAAACAATCCGCAGCATAGTCGAAAGCAGAGGAATTTCAGCCCTGATAGTTGACCACGATTTGTTGTTCATGGATTATATTGCGGACAGGCTAATGGTTTTCACGGGCGAACCAGCAAAGCACGGGATTGCAAAAGGGCCGTTTGACATGGAAAAAGGAATGAACTTGTTATTGAGCGAATTGGGAATAACTCTGCGGAGGGACAAGAACACGAAAAGACCGCGCATAAACAAGCTCGATTCAGTGCTTGACCGCGAACAAAAACAAAGCGGAAAATATTATTATGAGTGATTGCTAACGAAAAAGGGATTACAATGAAGATTTTGAAAATTGACAAAAAAGAAAACACAATCGAAATTGTGCCGGAGAGCCTTGGTGATTTGTGGCACCTGCAGCAGGCAATAGAAGAGCACGATATTGTCAGCGGAAGCGCCGAGCGAAAAGTAAAGGCAAAAGAAGAGGGAATGAAAGCTTCAAAGGAAAAGATTTTTGTGGAATTGGATGTGGAAAAAACAGAGTTTCACCAGTCCACGGGGCAACTGCGCGTGCTCGGAATAATTGTCGGCGGAAAACCAGAAGAATTCATCCAATTAAAAGCACACCATGCAATCGAAGTCGAATTGAACAAAAAAATTCGGATAAAAAAAACAGAACTCAAGCAATACCTGATTGACAGATTGAAAAAAGCGGAAAAGCAAAGCTATCGGCCAAAGATTGTTTTTTTAGTGCTCGATGATGAGCAAGCGGACATTGCAGAAATCATGGATTACGGATTCAGCATAAAAGCGAGCATTAAAAGCGGAAAGCACGGCAAGCAATATGAACAGGAGCATGATGGGGAGAGATACTTCAACGAACTGTTTTCAGTGCTCAAGCAGATTGAACCAAAAAACCTCATAATCGCAGGGCCAGGATTTGCCAAAAACAATTTCAAGAATTTTTTGGAACAAAAAAGCGCAAAGTTCAACGCGTTCTATTGTTCCACTAATTCCGTTGGCTTGACAGGATTGAATGAATTGCTGAAAAACAAGGCTATAGAAAAAATCTTGGAAGAATCAGCAATCGCGGAAGAAAGCAGAATGATTGAGGAATTGTTTGCTGCAATAGCAAGGCAGGCAAACGTTTCCATTGGATTAAAAGAAACAGAACAAGCGCTCGAAGCAGGAGCAGTTGCAGAACTGTTCCTGGAAGAACAAACGCACTTAGAAAACCGCAAGCAAACAGAAGAACTATTGAAAAAAGCAGAACAACAAGCAGCAAAAATCCACTTTATCAGCTCTGGCCATGAGGCAGGGCAAAAACTGCGCGGCATCAGCGGAATAGCAGCAATGCTGAGATACAAAATCCAATAAAAAGCAATGCCAATTTTATATGGAAACCAACTTGAATTTAAACGGAGCAAAAAAAATAGCATTCAATTAATTAAAGCAAAAGAAACAAAAGAAGAAAAGAAAGAAGCCGTGGAACAGGAAAATTTTAGCCGTTGCACAGTTGGAGGAAATAAGCTCAAGGCTAAAACTGAACCTTGTGGAAAAGGCAGTCTTGTTTGGCAGGGCAGCTGGCTTAACAGACAAAAAAATTGGGAATGCAATCAAGTACTCTGAATCGAATGTTTGCGTTATTAAACAAAGGATCGAGCCATGGGTTAAAAACCAGCTTTCGAAATAAAACCAAAAGTTAACCACAAAGGTTTTTTAATTCAAAAAAAGAACAATTTTGCCGTTGGAATCAAATGCAAAAAAAAAGGAAATTAACCAGCCAAAAACAACACAAAAAGATTTTTAATACAATGAAACAATGTTTTATTACCAAAAATTCAAAAAATGCTGTGAAGTGAAACAATTGAAAATGAACAGATTTGAAAGGCCTGGAAAAAAAAATACTGAAAGAAAAATTTTACCAGAGCAAGGCAAAACAATGCCATTAGAAAAGAACTTGGCGGATATTGCAAAGATGGGACGGGAAGAACTGAAATTAAGGATAAAGGGTTTTGAGGGCAGGTTCAAGCTGGATTTTACTGATGATTATTTGAACAATCTTTCGGTTGACAAGCTGCGGCACATTTATTTAGCAGCATTGATTAACCTGCATAAAAAAGCTTAAACAACAATAATCTGGCTGTTTTTTGAAAACAAAAACATCGTCAATTGCGGTTTTAATACTTGTATATTCTGCGCGCAAACTCTCTGTGCCCCGCTTTGTTTACTATCCCAAAAAGCCTCTTGTAAGTAGCTGGATTTGCAACATCGCTGCGCTGGAAAAATTTGGCATTCAGTATTTTTGGTTTTTTTTCCAAGCCCGCCATTGCTTTTTTGATGGTTGGCACTAGACTTGGAAGCAATGGCACAACAAAATCTGTTTTGGCAAGCTTCATTTTCAAATCTGCAAAATTGTAGATTCCAGCAGTATCCATTCTAATCACCGCAGATAATGGTTGTCCTTTTGATGCTTTCTTGAACAAGTCCATTGCAGCCCCGCTCATGCCGCTGCCGCCAACACACACAAACAAAACTCGCTTCAAATCATGCGTAAGCCTGTCTGGAACTATAGCGAAACTAATATATATTTGAACTTCCTTATTATTGCATGACGTGGAATT
>CAYOAS010000004.1:0-22408 GCA_964402015.1 uncultured archaeon
ATAAACAAAAAACTACTCACAATGTAGTCAATAAAAACCCACACAAATTCAGGTAGATAGTATACTGCCTTTTTGCCTTTGCATTGTTTTGTTTATTTCAGGTATTGTTTTCCCGCTTGCGTATAATTCAGCGAGCTGTTTTTCTTGTTCTGCATCCCATGGCTTATATGCATTAGGGTATTTTGCAAGTATTAAGCTCATCTTTTCAGCATAGCCCAGTTTCGTCCTTTTTGTAAAGCTGTGTTGCTGCCAGTTTTCTGAAAAAATTGTTTCCAAAACTTCCCTTGTCAATTCGGATAGTGCCTCATGATACTCCCTTAAATCTGCAAGCTTGCCGGTTCTGCGCGCTTTGATCAAATTAATCAGTTTTTCTTCAATTTCTTCCATCTGTTCCATTTGGTTCACTTGATTATTTTGACAGTTTTTCAATTTAATCTTTTACTTTGTTGTAACCTTTTGAACTTTCTTTATTTGTAATCATCTGGATTTTGCCAACCGTTTTTTTGACAGGTGCCAGTTCTAATCACCTTCTCAAATCTTTCTTTTTTTGCGGTTGCATAGCGCAATTGAAAGGTATCATTGAAGAACAAAACTCTGTCAAAAGTTGTTCTAATGAAGATTCTGTAGTTGGCTGTGATGAGGCCGTCTTTTCTTTGGTTGCCTGCTGAATTGTTCTTGTTGATGTTTTTTGTGGTGGCAATTCCGACAGATTCCAACAAGGATTCGACTGATTGGAGATATTGCCTGTGTTCGTTTTCCAGTTGTTCTATTTTTGAGAGCCCAACAGAGAAATTTTGGAAGCGGAAATTATTGTTTCGTGGGTCTGGTTTCCATTGTACAACAGATACTTCGGAAGCAAGGAGTCCGTCAAGAAAAGCTTTTTTTATTTCAGCTGAAGCGCCGAAAATACTTTTTGGCAGAGAATATTTTGTTGTTACCTTGTTTCCAACTGGTGCGCCTAGGGCTACAAAAAAGCGGATAATATTCCTGTCAAAAGTTCTAATATTATATGAATGACCCCATTCTCCTCCTTCAACAAGATTGGTTTTGCCTTTTGCAAAAGGAAAAACATTGAGCAAATCTTCCTCCCATAAATCAACATCCCTTTTGTCGGAAGAAATGAAAGCCATTGTGTTGAGCCTTTTATCGATTCCTCCGTCGCCAAAAAGAGTTCCCAGAATATTGAAGATTATTTTTGCATGTTCATGCCCTTCGGTAAAGGAAATCAAACCGGCTTTTTTCAGTGTTTCAACTGTTTTCAACGCAAGAGGCACTGCTTTCTTTGCTCCTTTGGTATGCCACCACCTTGTTCTGCCATAAGAAACACCCAAAAGTTTTGCACAGCATTTATAACCGATGGCAGGATTGCCTTTCACTAAATCTTGATATTCAGCATATTGCCTGCAAGACTGCTGTTCTTCTTCCGAATACGTTGCAATAATGTCTTGTTCACTGACAAGCACAACGGAATCCATTTTAGAAGTGTCCTTGCTTGGTTTATAATCTACTTTGTAGCGGATCATTTCCCCTGAATTTGTGGTTTCATTCATCAAAATCACCTTCGATGAATTCTTTTAGAATCCACATTTCCCTTCCGTCCAGTTCTTCTGGATTGGATTCTGCAATCCTTTTCACTTCTTTTATTTCTTCCTCGCTTGGTGCGAGGAATTCTTTTTGAAAATTCAACCGAACCACCTCCAAAATAAAGAATTTTTTCGTGGACGGCTTTACTGCTTTTGACAGCATTAAAGCTTTTAGGCAACAGCCGACCCGCAACAGCGGGGAAAAGTTTAAGCTGGCAAAAGCAGAGTCCTAAGAAAAAATTCGCAATAGAGGTGGTGAGGATTCTCAAAATAATCAATTGAGAAAAAAGCTAAATAATCAGTTGAAAACTCTGGCCAGTTCCATTTTCAAAAGAGTAATCAGATTGTCTTTCTTTGAAACTTTTCCGGCTTCTTTTTCTCCGGCCAAAGTATCGATTATATGTTCAGGCGTAAGAGAAATGGCTTTACTGCTTGTTTTCAGTTCAACCAGTTCGCCATTAAAAGGTTGCCTATTAATGGAAAGGATTCTTGAAAGCGCGACTTTTCCGTCTTTATAACCCAAAGTGAAAATTTTTTCTTCCAGCGGAAGCATTATTGCTTCATGGCCTTTCTCATTCCGAATAATTTCTTTTCCGTATTTTTCAAACATTTCACTCCAAAGACCATTAAAGGTTTTTTTTACAGATTCAGCCCCATTTTGTCCTTTTTTTTGTAAATAAAGCTCGTTAAAACCGTAAAAGCTCTGGAGGGGATCATGCCTCACGTCCCCGAGTAGTGAGCCGGCGCGTGCTCCTGTTGCTTCGAAGAATGGAGAGGTTTTTTTGCCAGCGTTGTCGATTAATAGTTTTGGTGTTTTTTTTTCTGAGCGCGTTTTCATCTGCGTGCCCAGAGCGAAAGATATTATCAGGAAAAATCCAGCAATGATCGTTGCTGCATAAACCACATCAGGAATCCACTTCAATTGCCAGCTGATAAAAGAAAGAATAAACCAGCCAATTGGCATAATCAATCCCATCATGCGCAGATTGTCCTCTTCGGCTTTTGCTTCCAAGCGCGCTTTTTGCAGTATTTCTTTTCCCTTTCCCGCTTTAACAACGCGCACTTTCGGATTGTTTGGATCAGCATGGTTGGGGTAAACAAGAATGTCGTGCAGTTCGCTTACCGGCAGTATTTCCGCCATTGCTTGGGCAAGCATGCTGTTGTGCGAAATAATTCCACCAAACCCTGCTATGAACAAGTGTGTTTTCGAGTCCACTTCAATATCATAAACAAAATCATCGAAATCCTCTTCTGCTATTTCAATAATCTTGTCCCAGAATAAGTTTGAGTTTGCCAGGCTTTTTAGCATTGGTAATTGGTCGTCTTCAGCTAAGCAAATCCTTTTCTCTAATTCCTCTACAATTTTTTTTAATGCTGTTCTGCTTGGAAATCTCTTGTTATTTTCATATCTTGAAATCATCGAACTGCTAATTTCTTCGAAGCCCGTTATAAAAATGTTCCGTGAAAGCCTTGCCTTTTTTAATAGAGGACCAATGAATGGGACTATGTCAACATTGGTGTTAGATTTTATTCTAAAAAGGTAGTTTTGCAGCAGCTTGTTTTTTCTTTTGTCTGCAAAACCAATGTTTTTTAGAAAGGCTTTCAAAAAGCTTCCTTGGATAAACAAGTGGTAATAAGTCCAATTGGTTTTCTTGTTGAATTTTTTCTTTATTCGCGCAACCACGCCAAAATGCAAGAGCAAATAAGCCAACTGCGAGGCAATCTTTTCATTACTGCAAGCAAGTTCTACTGAATCTCTTGAGAAAGTCCCATCATCTGCAAAAAACCTGGAAAGAAAGGATTTTATTGTCCTTTTTTGGGAACGCATTAAGACCGCAGGCAGTTCTTTTTCCCTTGCGTTGCCAATTTTTAATCCAAATATTTCTCTCAAATAAGTCAGCAGTTCAACTGAATTTATGAAAACATCTTTGCCCTTCATGTATGGTTTTATTCCAAAAACTTCATGTGTGAGCTTTTTGAAAGATTCTCTTCTATGCTGATCTGTACTGGTGAATCGCACCTGATTTCTGCAAAAGCTCCCTTCGGCCATTAAATGCCCGAGCCAAATCGCAAAACCAGTATCAAAATATGTTGGGGCATTTATTTTCCTGAATATTCCTTGGGGTGGCATAGGCAAAGGTTCAGAAAAAACTGGCTTTTCATCGAGCACATGAATCCTTCGTGGAACAGCCAAAAAATCGTTCAATGACAAATGCTTTGCTTCCTTTAACAAAAAGCCGTTGTTGTCAATTGCTAAAAGCTTGTGGTTTGGAGTAACTCTGATCTTTCTTCCTGAAGCCGTTCTAATTGAAAAGAGCTTTCCATGATAGCTTTCTTTGCTAATTCTCGACAGTCCTGCATTTTTAATCCAAAATTTTTCATTCATTCCTTTAACAAGGGAAGGAACCTGTGGAGAAAGCGAACTTGCTTTCAACACAATCATTTTTTCATTTCCAGCTTCAATATCAGAGACTGCAGCTGTGTTTGAATAAAGTGTTTCAATAGGGCAAACATCTCCATTCCCAAGTAGGATATCCTGACCCGGTGCCAAGCATTTTCCTGTTCCAGGCAAGCCAACAAGCAGCATGTTTCTTTTTTGCGCTGCCGCTTTTCTTATTATTTCAGCGCTGCTTTCCTGCCCGATTACCTGGTCAATTATTTTTGGCGGCACTTCTATTTCCGCTGTTGTTTTCCAGTCCAAAGGATAATCAATTTTTGATTGTGCAACTATTGCTTTTTTTTCTTTTTTTGCCACAAGAATTCGCCCTGCTTTAGTGAAAAATTAGTGGCGTGAAAGAAATAAAAACCAATGTTTTTTGAAAGCAAAATTTCTCCGGAAGCGAACAACTTCCTTTCCCTCAGGAAATACTATAAACTTTCCTTGCGGGATTGAAAATCCCGCGTTTTCTCTTTTGGAAAGACCGTGGACTTACAGTTTTTTCTTTGGGATAGACCGTAGACCTTTCTTTTTTTCTAAAAAAGAAAGGGCTTGGCGTTGAAAGGAATAAAAAGGAATTGTTTTCCGCTTTACTAAAGCGGTGCAAAAATCCTGCTTTCAGCAGGATATGCGCTGACGCGCAATTGCAGTATCACTTTACTAAAGCGGTGCAAAAAAAAGCAAAACAAGAATAGCAAACCAAGCCTTCAGATTAACTGTTTTGAACGCTTTTTTTGCCGATAAGTAATAAAACAAAATGCCGTGTTATTTTTCTTATGCTTGACAGATTTGTTGTAAAATATGTGGTTTATCTTTTTAGGTGGCAGCTTTCAACCCCGCTTCTTGCATTTGTTCTCTATTTTGTTGGCAACACTGTTTTTGGTGTTGTTGCGGCAAACCTTTTTGGGGGATTGGTTTTCTTTTGGATTGACAAAAAAATCCTTGAAGAGAAAAAGGGCAATGTTGCAAAAAAGTATTTGATTTATCTTGCAAGGTGGCAGCTCACGAGCATAACAATGTACCCAGTCGTGCAGGCTTTTGGCAGCGAGTTCTTCGGGGTTTTTTTGGCTAATTTTTTTGGCGGCTTAATCTTTTTTTGGGTTGACAGATGGATTTTTACTGGCAAAACCGTGCCTGCCTTGTGGGAGATAAAGGAAAACGTTGTTTGTTGTGATTGCGGCAAAAAAGCAGTCAGGGGTTACCGTCTTGTGCTTGCTTTTAACTATGACAAGAGGAAGGACAAGCAGCCAGAGTTCAGGTGCGAAAAATGCTCAATCAAAAAAACCAAAGAATTGCGGGCAAGAAAAGTGCAAGTATAAACCATGTTTCCAAAAAGCCCTGGCAACCACCTAAAGCGCCGAACAACGGAAAACTAATTGTTTTATTAATGATTTAACCGCTATACTATTTGCATGGAAGCATTAAAGATTTATTTTTTTGGAACAAGCTGCAGCACGCCAACGCAGGAAAGAAATCTTTCAAGCATCGGCCTGCAGTTTCACGGCAACAATTTTTTGTTTGATTGCCCTGAAGGAACTCAAAGGCAAATGATGAAAACAAGCTTTCCATTCATGCGAATCAATAACATTTTCCTTTCTCACTTTCATGCAGACCACACTCTTGGATTGCCTGGATTGATTGCAACAATGGCGCTCGCGGAAAGAAGCGAACCATTGTTTATCTTTGGCCCGCGCGGCGTGAAAGAATGCGTGAAAAAACTGATTGAAGCGGGAAATTTTGGATTGTGCTTCCAGGTAATTTGCAAAGAGCTGCGCAAAGGAACAGTGCTTGAAGAAGAAAATTTTTCCCTCTGCGCTTTTCCGTTGAAGCACGGCACTCCTTGCTTTGGCTTTGCGTTTGAAGAAAAGGGGAAAAAAGGCGAGTTCCAGCGCAAAAAAGCAATTGAATTTGGTATTCCAGAAGGCCCGTTATGGGGAAAATTGCAAAAAGGAGAAACAATAAAGTTTGGCGGCAAAAATTTCAAGCCCGAACAGGTAATGGATTTTTCCAAAGGCCGCGCGGGAAGAAAAGTTTCAATTGTTTGGGATACTTTGCCGCACAATTCTTATTATGGAGAAATAAAAAATTCCGATTTGTTGGTGCATGAAGCAAGCTTTTTGGAAAGCGAAGCCGCGTTTGCAAAAAAAACATTGCACAGCACAGCGCTGCAGGCAGCGCAGGCAGCAAAAAAGACTGGTGCAAAAAAATTAGTGCTGACGCACTTCAGCTCGCGCTATCGCAGCAACAATGAAATAGAAAAAGAGGCAAAAAAAGAATTTGAAAACACAATTGCGGCAAAAGACTTAATGGAGCTAATGGTGTAAATGCCGGTAATGAAGAAACGACCGCATGAAAGGCCAAAACAAAATAATTTTGGGGACAGAGCATTTGGTCCTGCGCGTTTCGGGCATGGCCTTGGAACAAAAGCCATTGATTTTGAAAAAACCGCTGTTGGGCTTGGAAGGAACGCGTTAAAAGTTGGACGAGAAGGATACAATTTGGGCAAAAACATGGTTTGGAAGCGAGAAGCAATTAAAGAACAGAGCGGCAGAACTCTTACCGAAGTAGAACTAAAGCCGCCGACTGCAGAGGAAGAACTGGAGCACATGAGGCAAAGGAATGTTGAAAGGCTTTTGAACAGGTTTCCGCAGGAAGTTGTGGAGGAATTGGGCGAAATCATAGAGCAAGCAATGGAACAGCAGATTAGTGCAAGGCAAATGCACGACTTGCTAGAGAAATTTTTCAAAAAAAGATATCCCAATTCAAACGCTGCAAACTCAGAAAAGTGGATAAGAATTCTGTTGCGCGTTACCCATCCATAATATGCAAAAACATTGAAAGTGGAATAAATGAAAACAGTTATTCTCGCAGCCGGCAAGGGCACCAGAATGAAACCCTTGACTGACAACATGCCAAAGGCAATGGTTTTGCTGCATGGAAAACCCTTTTTGGAACATGTCTTGGTTTCACTGAAACAGGCAGGCATAAAAGAGGCAGTAATTGTGGTTGGTTACTTGAAAGAAAAAATAATTGATTATTTTGGAACAGAATTTATGGGAATAAAAATAGAGTATGCTGTGCAAAAAAAACAATTGGGGACAGCGCATGCTGTTTTGCAGGCAAAAAAGTTTTTAAAAAAAGATTTTTTGGTTGGGCACAGTGACATAATTGCAGAACCGAGCGTTTGGCGTGCGCTTTTGAAAGCAAATGGTTTTGATGTTATTGCTGTTGTGCGCGAGGATGCAGAAGCAGAAAAATTTGGTGTTGTTGAAACCGAAGGAAACAGGATAGTCAGTGTAGAAGAAAAGCCTTTGAAGCCGAAATCAAATCTTGTCTTGGCTGGCTTTTACAGGTTTTCGCCAAAAGTTTTTTCCGCAATCGAGAAATTGAAGAAGAGCCCGCGGGGAGAACTGGAATTAACGGATGCAATAAATTTTTTGGCGCAGAAAAAAAAAGCTGGTTTTGTAAAATTTGGCGGAAAAATTTTTGACATTGGCTCGCTACAGGACTTGAAAAAAGCAGAAAAAGAATTTTTGTAAACAAACAATTTTTTTTATTCAAAAACAATCAAATCAGTATTCGCCTGCAAGCGGCTTGTCAGTTACCAGCCATTTCCAAATGGGTGTTGTTCTTATTCCGCTTGTCTCTATTTCTTGGTCATAGGTTATTAGGGTTGGTTTGTTGTTGAATTTTTTTGTTGCCTCTTTTAATCCGGTTATTTCCCTTTTTTTGTTTTCTTCCGTTATTGTGTGGCATACTTGTATTGAGTGGTTTTTTGTGATAAAGTCGCATTCAAAGCCGTTTGTGTAATAGTTTAGTTGCGGGACTTGCCTGCGCATTAGTTCTGTCGCAACTATGTTTTCCAGCATTCTGCCCGCGTTTTTGTCAGCGTTATAATAGTTTATGAAACAGTGGTCGAAAAGGAAGGCTTTTTTCAGGTATGTGGATTCTTTCTTGACTGATTTTTGTTTTGCTGTTACAAAGAAGCAAAAGAATATGTCTTCCAGCATTTTGGAGTATTTCTGCACTACTGATGTGCTTGATTTGTAACCATTGCTTTTTGCAAAATTGTTGAATTTGTTTATTGAATAATCAGAAGCATACTGCCTTGTCAAGAATTTCATCAGCAAACGCATCAAGTCAGTGTTAGTTATTTTGTATCTTTCAATTATGTCTTGGAAGAGCATTGTCTTGAAGTATTGGTCAACAAAGTCAAGCTTGTTTTCAAGAACCACTTCAGGAAAACCGCTTAGCAAGGCAAATTCGTCAAAAGCTTTCTTCACTTTTAGCTTTGCCCCGCTGAATTCCCAGTTCTTTTCAAGCGCAACGCCTTTTACCCTCAAGAATTCTTTGAAAGACAACGGCAACACTTGTATCGGATAATCTCTCCCCCTCAACGAGGTTGCTATTTCTTTGCTTAAAAGCTTTGAGTTTGAACCAGAAACATAAACTTTGTAGTTTTCGTCGTTAAGC
Source organism: uncultured archaeon (assembly GCA_964402015.1). Taxonomy (GTDB): domain Archaea; phylum Iainarchaeota; class Iainarchaeia; order Iainarchaeales; family JAGVWC01; genus CAYOAS01. The sequence continues at coordinate 8,494 of CAYOAS010000004.1, forward strand.
CTTCTTACAAACTTGTCCCAGCCAGTTATGTTTTGTATTTCATCAAGAAACAACACTGGCTTTTTTTCAACATAAAGCTCGTTATAAGCATCAATTACCAGCCCCAACTGGCTAAATTTTAGTTCCGAAAGTTTTTCATTCTCAAAATTCAGGTAAATAAAATCAGTAATCTTTTGCCCGCGCTGGATAAGTTTCTTCATCAACTGGAAAAGCATGAAAGTTTTGCCGGCGCGCCTTGGCCCAACAATCACAAAAACCTTGTTGACTCTCTGAAAATCAGGAATTGTTATATTTCGCTCGACCATTTCAGGCAACGGCGAAGAATGAAACTTCACAAGCAACTCCTTGATGATGCCCTTCAACTCAAAACCATCCATAATCAAGACCACAAATAATACCAACAAGCCAGCATTTAAATCTTTCTTTTAAAAGAAAGATTTTGCCACAAATTGTTCTTTCAAAAGAACAATTTTCAAGGGGTTTTCTTCCGCAACAAACAGAACTCACGTGCATCCAACATATCCAATAACCAAACCGCGCATTGGCGCCTTGCAAAAACAAAATCAGTATTCGCCTAAAACGATTTTTTTATTGTCCAAGCGCAGCCTGCCAATTCCAAGAAAGCGTTTTCTGTTCGTTCCAACTATGCTTCCTTTTTTATTTACTATCACATATTTATAGTGATTTAACAATTTGTTCAGTTTTTTGTTTTGGATAGCTTCTTGTGCCAACCCTTTTCCGACAAGGTGGGTTGCTCTCGCGACCTCTTTGGACTTATTTGCAAACCCTGTAATTCCCCCCATTACTGCCGAAACAAAAGTTACTGACCCAATTATAGCAATGCCTTCCCTAAAAGACGGGTTTGCACAAAGAGCCGCAGCAAAACTAGAAGATGCCCCTATTCCTGCAACAATTTTTGTTCCTCTAAGCGCGGCTGATGGTTTTTCACTTCTTTTGACCAACAAACTGTCAACATTGGTTCCAGCAATCTCCAAATTGCTTTTAGGAATCTTTCTTATGCTTTTTAACCTGAAGCGCATAACTGAATAAATGCAACCAAAAATTTAAACACAATCGCTTGTTTTAGGTTGTTTTTTTGCTTGAAAGCGTTTTTGGCTTGGGGCTTTTATTCAATGCTGAAGCTTTCTCCCGGTTTCAGGATTATGGGTTTTGTTTTTAAAACGCTTTTTTCTATTTTTTGCTTGAACTCCAAGGGATCGGCCTGAATCAGCTTGAAAGTGTTATAATGCATCGGGATAACGAATTCTGGCTTTATTGATTTTGTCGCACGAACCGCATCAACAACATCCATTGTAATGTTTCCGCCAATCGGCAATAGTGCGACATCCGCCTTTATTTCGGAGAATTCGTCAATCAGGTCAGTATCACCAGCGTGATAAACTCTTTTTCCATCCCCTTCAATCAGAAAACCCAGCGGGTAAAAAGATTGCGGATGGTGCGCTGTTGTCGCAGTTATAGTTACGCCGCGCAAAAAAACTTTTTCGCCGACAGAAACGCAATGAGTGTATCTTTTCTGCAAGTCAATCTGCTGCAATAACGATTCGTGGCCGACAACGCAAGCGTTGTTTTTTTCCGCAACGCGCTTGACCAACTCCTTGTCAAAATGGTCAAAATGCTCGTGCGAAAGAAGAATCAACGAAATATCGTTCAAATCCTTTTCCTTGACAGGGCACTGTATTTGCCGCTTGAAAGAAGGATCATTATTGGAACAATTGATTACAGGGTCAATAAGTATTTTTTTGTCGCCGAAACACAACTGAAAAAAAGAATGCCCGAAATAATTTATGTTCAGCAAAGAAGACACAAAATATTGTTGCACAGAACAGAATAAAAAGGAGACTAAGGAACTGCAAGAAAAAGGAAAAGCACTATAAAAAAAAGAAGAATTATTAAGCACTGGCTCCAATAAAAAATATATGCGCGCAATTGTTGCTTTCTTTGCTGTTTTTTTTTCTTTTTTGCTGCTTTTTTCGGGCGCGAGCGCCTATTTCATTGACAGGCACCTCATCCAAGCGGATATTGCTGACGACGGCAGCGCAAAAGTTAGTGAAAAATTTTTTCTAGTTTTCAGGAACGCAGTTGACCTGACAAATTTCAGGAATAAGGCGCTTGAAAACGGACCAAGCATTGATGCCTGGAGCGCTTTTGACGGAAATATTGCAACGCACATTGATTCAATAAAGGGCGGCACCGGAAGAGTGCTTTTCGAGGAAAAACAAAGCGAAAGGTTTGTCAGCCTGGAATATGAAACCAGTGAACAATTCATGAAAAAAAAAAGCGAAACCTCGAGAAAGATTTTATGGGAAATAAACCAGAATGTTTTCAGGTCATTTGAATCAGCAAGCATTTATGTAATCCCAAACAACACTGACATCAGCATTTTATTGCCAAAAAACGCGCTGATTGAAGGCGATATTGTCCCGACAGGGGTTGTTTCCGGCAACATTGTCAGCTGGAGCGGGCCGATAAACGTCAGCGGAAAACTCGTTCTGGATTATTCAACAGAAAAACAGATTGCGCCAGGCATTGGAATATCAAAAGCATTACAGGAGATTGTTGCAAACGGAACAATGCCAATAATTGCAATTGTTATTGTAATTGTTCTGGCAATTGTTTACCAACAGAGAAAAGCTATTTCAAAAAAAATAGAAAAATACGTTGTCGACCACTCGCAGATTGAATCAAAGCCCGGCAGGGAAGAAGAAGAACTGGAATAATGCTGATTTTATTTACGCTTTTGCGGGCTTTTTTTCAAAACTCAAAACCCATTTTGCGCCAAAATAAACCAGCAAAAGAGGCCAAAAATTCTCGATGACAATCTGCGCGCCAACCGCGGCAGTGTACCAGATTGAAGAAAGCGCAACCCATTCCACAAACGGCGTAATGAAATCGTCAACGAAAGAAATGCTCGTAATGTTTAACATGCCAATGAAAAAGATTATTCCCAGCAACAGCACAAGATAAGAAATGACAAGCTTGGAATAACGCGCTGCCTCTTTCTTGTCATAATTGATTTTTAATTCAGCCATTTTTTCACTTCCAGTTAAGCGTAAAAAAAACATTGAACAGCATAAAGAAAAAAATGATTGCAAAGCCTTTTGCAGTAAAAACCTGTGCCAAAAAAAGGCCCGTGCCGGAAATTGCAAGGAAAAGGGCGGCAAAAAAGAAAATGAACGTTATGTAACCAGTTTGAACTATTGCTTTCGCCCAGAATCCAGACATTTTTTCACCTCAGGAAAAGATTGAACGTAAACAACACTGCAAAAAAAAGCATTGTGTTGATAAACAGCGAGTTCTTCCTCAAATTCTCATCTGCTTCGCAAAAAATGAACACTGCTATGACTGCAAGATTATTAATGAAAAGATATTTTGAATCCAGGAGTACCCAGCCAATCGCTTTCACAAAATCAAACGTGCCCCAAAAGGCAAAAGTAATGAACAAAAAACTGTAAAGCATTTTTTTGTTGGGATAGAAAAAATAGCCGATCAAAATAAAAGCGAAAACCCAGAAGATATTGTTGAGTATGAAGTTAGCCAGCCATTGCGCGTCAAACGTCAAAAGCCTTGCAAAAAATTCAGTGGTCAAATAATAAACCATATTTAAAATAAGGTAGGGAAAAGCATTTAAACTGTAATAATTTATTAACTGAAAAAGGTTAATTATTCCTTTTTTGCCTGTTCTGTGGCTTTCTGACGGTTTTTAGCAAGCTTCCGCAATTGCTGCAAGTTCTGCCCTTGAAAGCACGTTTAAAGCGCTTGCCGCAGGCAGGACAGCTTTTGTTGAAAACAATTGTTTCAGTTATCCTTCCCTGGATGACTGGATTGAAAGGAATTTTGAGTGCCTGGCACATGTTTTGTATGCTATAATCATCGCTTATCACAATAATTTTTTCCCTTCGCCCTTTCATTTCCTTTGCAAGCGCCAGCAATGAAAGGTCAGCAGCACTCAGTTTTTCAAAGCCCTTTGAAGAAACAAAATCGTTCATTTTCTGCTGCGAAACCGGGCAGGCATCCATAATTGAAAGAAGGTTTAGCATTTGCGCGTTGTCAACCATCATCCTGCTCCGCAAATCCCGCATTTCTGCAAAAACCCTCGAAGTCATCACATACTTTTGCTTTGGGTCAAAAAAGAAATTATAATCGTTCAATATCGCTGAACTGTCAAGCAAAATCAAAACGCCCAAAAAACCACCCAATGTTTAAAATACTTTTATTGGATAAATGCTTCAATAAATGTTTAAATCTGCCTTCGGTGTTTTTGCCGATAGGCAAATCCTGCCTTGCAACAGCAAGGCAGCATATTATGACGGTTTTAGTAAAACCGTTAAAAAGGTGTTTTTTGCTTGGAACTGAAAAGCATTGTCGGCTCGCTGAGCGAAATAGAAAAGCAAGCGCTCAAATCGCTTTCAGGAACTGATTTTGAAACAGCGGAAGCAATAGCAAAAAAAAGCTGTTTGCCGATTGATTCAGTGCGCAGGGCAATTTCCTGGCTGCAGGAAAAAGCCTTGATTGAAGTGAAGGAACAAAAATCCTCTGAATTAAAACTGTCGCAAATGGGAAAAAGCTCTTTTTCCAAGGGGCTTCCGGAAAAAATGTTTGTGCAGGCAATCAGCGCGCTCGGTGGCAAGGCAGAACTGCAAGAAGTGCAAAAAAAATCGCAATTGAACACGCCGGAACTGAATGCAGCAATAGGGCTTGCAAAAAGAAACGCATGGGTTAGCGTGCAAAAAAACGAAAAGGGATTGCTATTGGAATTGACAGGGCTGGAAAAGCCTTTGCTGCAAGGAAAATTTATTTTAGAAATACTGCTGAAAAAAATCAATGCCGGGCAAAAAATCGGGGAAAATGAAAAAAGCGCATTAAAAGAACTGTTGCAGCGCGGCCTCGCGGAAGAAACGCAAAAAACCCAATACAGCGCAAAATTAAACGAAGAAGGAAAAAAAGCGATTACAATGCTTGGCACAGTGAAAAAGCGCTCGTTTAATATTGAGGGCAAAGTTCCGGAAATCTTTATTGGAAAAAAACAGCCGTATGTGCAATTCTTAAACCAAACAAGGAGAAAATTAACAGAGCTTGGCTTCATTGAAATGGATTCTCCTTTAATAACACAGGAATTTTACAATTTTGACGCATTGTTCCAGCCGCAAGACCATCCGGCGCGCTCCTGGAGCGACACTTACCAATTGAAACAACCAAAATTCGGCAAATTGCCAGCAAAAGAAATTGTTGCGCGAGTAAAGGCAGCGCACGAAAACGGAGGAAACACTGGAAGCAAAGGATGGCAGTATTCTTGGAGCCAAGAAATAGCAAGGCGATTGATGCCGGCATCACACTGCACTGCGCACAGCGCAAGGCAAATGGTAAAAGGCGTGAAAGTTCCCGGAAAATATTTTGCAATAGCGCGCGTTTACAGGCCGGAAATAATGGATGCAACACACCTGATTGAATTCAACCAAATGGAAGGAATAATTATTGGCGAAGAAATGAATTTCCGAAAACTATTGGGAATGCTGAAACAATTTGCAATAGAATTCGCTGGAGCAGAAGCAGTAAAGTTTGTCCCGTCATATTTTCCATTCACTGAACCAAGCTGCCAATTAAACGCCAAACACCCTGACCTCGGATGGGTGGAATTGGGCGGTTCAGGCATCTTCAGGCAAGAATTAACAAGGCCGCTCGGCATCAAGCAGCCAGTATTGGCTTGGGGAATCGGAATTGACAGGTTAGCAATGTTCAAGCTTGGAATAAAAGACATCAGGCAATTATTCTCGGAAAACCTGAACTGGCTAAGGCAGCAAAAAAGCGTGATTGAATAATGCCGACGATTGAAATCAGCAAAAAGGACCTGGAAAGCCTTTGCGGAAAAAAGTTTGCGGAAAAAGAAGAAATAGCTACAGCGCTCGAATTCGCAAAAACAGAATTGGACGGGCTGGAAGGAGACAAAATAATTGCAGCTGTTGCAGACACCAATCGCCCGGATTTGCTTAGCGCGGAAGGCATTGCGAGAGAACTGCGCTCGCACTATACAAAAGACAAGGGCATTCCAAAATACGAAGTAAAAAAAAGCAATATTGAAGTGATTGTTGACAAGAGTGTTTCTGCCATTCGCCCCTGCATTGCTGCTGCAGTAATAAAAAAAATGAATGTAAGCGATGAGTTCTTGCGGCAAATGATTCAATTGCAGGAAAAAGTCTGCTTAACCTTTGGGCGAAAGAGAAAAGAAGCCGCCATTGGCATCTATGACTGGCAAAAATTGAAAGCGCCAATGCATTATCGCGCCTACAAGCCGCGCGAAAAAAAATTTGTTCCACTGGAATACAAAACAGAAATGGACTTGGAAGAAATATTAACAGAGCACCCGACTGGAAAAGAATACTCGCAATTGCTGAAAGGATTTGACAAGTATCCGATTCTCGAAGACAACAATAATATTGTTGCTTCAATGCCGCCGATAATAAACTCGCACACAACTGGAAAAGTAACAGAGCAAACAAAAGAGGTTTTGATTGAAGTAACAGGCTACAAGCAGGAAACAGTCAATACCGCACTGAACATAATGGTTAGCGCGCTCGCTGAAAGGGGATTCGAGGTTTTTTCAGTAAAAATAAAATATCCAAACGGAAAATCTATTGTGACGCCGGATTTTTCCCCAAAAAAAATTGTTGTTAATGCTGATTCAGTGAAAAAAATAACCGGCATAAATTTGAATGCAAAACAAGCAATTGCGCTATTGCGCGACGCACGCTATGAAGCGAAAGCAAACGGCAAAAAAATAACAGCGTTTTATCCAGCATACAGGCAGGACATTTTGCACGAAGTCGACGCAATAGAAGACATATTATTGAGCATTGGCTACAACAATATAAAACCGGAATTCATTGAATTGCCCTGCATCGGCGCTGAATCAAGGCAAAGCAGGCTCATTGACATTGCAAGAGACGTTTGCGTTGGACTGCAATTGCAAGAAGTGCTTACTTTTACGCTGACCTCGCGGGAAAAGCAGGAAAAGCAAATCTGCCTGCAAAAAGAAGAGTTTGTTGAAATTGCAAATCCCGTGAGCGCAAACTGGAGTGTTTTCCGCAAGCAAATCTTTCCAGAATTATTGGAATTTTTTGGAAAAAACAAGAACGTGCAATACCCGCAAAAAGTTTTTGAAATCGGAAAATGCCTTGAACTGAACGCGGACAGCGAAACCGGAGTCAACGAGCCAATAAAACTCTGCGTTGCAATTGCGGGAAAAGCCTGCGATTTCACTGCAATAAAATCAGCGCTCGAAGTAGTGTGCAAAAACCTCGGAACGCCTTATGAATTAAGCGAATCCAGCAACCCGGCTTTCGAAAAAGGAAAACAAGGCGAAATAAAAATATGCAACAAGCGCGGCATTGTCGGCGAAATCAACAGCAAAACATTGCACAACTTTGGAATAGAAATGCCAACCGCGCTGTTTGAGATTGAAATCTGAAAGTGAGCTTTTTGCACGCAAGCCAAAAAACACGGAATCCAATAAAAAAGTTTGTTTTCACAAAAAAATTATCAGAAGAAAGAAAAGGCAGGGCAAAAGAATACATTCCACCTTTTTGTGAAAAAATTGTTGAATCAAATTATGCCAGCATATTTCACGCCGCGGAAGAAATTCTTCAAATGCCAATGCCAAAAAATTCTAAAATCGTTTTTGTCGGGCAGGGAATGCGACCTTTGTTTGAAACGACGAGGGCAATAAACGAATACCTGCAACTGCACAAAAGGCGCACAATAAGATATTTTGTCGCTCCAAGCCCTTCCCCTTGGATGGATGAATCAGATTGCCTTAAATTGATGAATAATTTCGTGGCAAAGCTTTCGGAGTTTGGAATCGCTTCAAAAAAAACAAGCAATTATTTCATTGTTGACAGAGGGCCCTATGGAAAAACCCTTAGCCGCATAACAGATGCAATAAAAGAAATAAATCCCGAAGCAAAAATTATTGCAAAAAGTTTCACCGGAACAATGGAAGCGGACAACATAATGCGACCAACCCTCAAAAATAAAGCTGGCGATATAAGGAAGCACCCAATAAAAGAAATCAGCAATAGCCATTTGGAGTTTCAAAGAAGATTGAAAGATTATTTGGATAACAGGTTTCCAGAGCAGAGGAAAAAATAGGTTTTTTAGAACCCGAAGATTTTTGTCTGCTTGTGCGCTTCAATATCAACAGGCGCGCTGTTGTTTTTGCTTTCGTTTTCTGCATTTGGATTCTTGTTTTCTTTTTTTGAAAAATTGTGTGAAATAGTTTTTTCCGAAACCGCTGAAAGCGGTTTTCTGCTTTCAAAAATTGCTTTTTTCCGTAATTCCTGCGCTTTCTCAAAAATTTCCTGGACTTTTTTCGTGCTCGGGCTTGATTCCAACAAGAAAGCTATTTCTTCTTCGGAAAAATCAAATTGTGCGGAAAGCATTATTGCGCTTTCCTGTTTTTCAATAACAGCCTGCAAAAAAGGCAAGTCCTGCGAAATCACTTCCATGCTTGAACTGTGGGTTTCCTTTCCGATGCGCAAGGCTATTTGCTTTCGCATTCCCCTTGTTGCCTTTGTTTTTCCCAAAAAAGAAATTATTTTTGGGAACTGGTATTGCACCCACTCGTGGTAATCATTTTTCCTGCTCAAAGCAACCCCGCTAGTCATTAATTCGGAACTGTATTTCAAAAAACCAAAATGCTGCCTTTTTCTTATTCTGCCATTAAAAACATCCGCCTTGCTCAATCGCTCGAAAGCGCTTGCAGTATCGTTCAGTTCAGGATAAGCGCGCGGAATGTTTTCCTCTATCCAGCGAAAAAGCATTTCGTGTTCAACCTCGCTCGAAGAGCGCGCCCTGTAAGCTTCCTCGACTGTTTTTGCCTTGAAAATTTTTCCAAGAATGCCAAAGATTTTTTCTTGGCGTTCCCTGTAACCGAGAGAATTGACATCGTCAAGAGTTATTTTTTTGTCGTGCATTGAAAGAGCCTGCAAATCCAGAATCGCGGAACGCATGTCGCCTGCTGAATTTTTTGCAAGCAATTTAATGGATTCCCGGTCGTAATCAATTCCTTCCGCGTTGCAGATTTTTTCCAAAAATTTTGCTATCGACAAATAATTTATTTTTTTGAATTCTATTGCTTTGCAGATGCCGCGGATTGGCGCGAGTTTTTGGTCTGCATAAATATTGTTTGCAGTGAGAATCACTGGGTTTTTTGCCTCTTTTAAAACAGAAACAACAGCAGTAGTTCCGCCCTTGTCTGCTGTTCCTTGGAGGCCGTCAATTTCATCCAATAGAACAAGCCTTTTTTTTCCGAAAAAAGAAGCATTGTGTATTGCCGCGCCAGCAATTTTTTCAATAACATCTTTTGTGCGGAAATCGCTCGCGTTCAATTCAAACAATTGCCAGTCATTAATGCTTGCAATCAGGTGCGCGAGAGCAGTCTTGCCAGTTCCGGTCTGGCCCCAAATCAATAGCGGTTTTCCCCCGCTGTTTTTGTTCCAGTCGCGCGACCAGTTTTCAAGTTCGCGGACTATTTCGCTGTTGCCGACAAAATCAGAAAGCGATTTTGGAAAATACTTTTCAGTCCACAATTCAGCCATGAAATATTATAGAAACAGAAAGCGGTTAAAACACTTGTTTTTTCAGGAACTTATTTTGTTTCCTTTGCAACTGTTGTTGTGGTTGTAGTTTCGGTTATTGTTGGCGCAATGTCTTTTTTTGTTTCAGAAAGCAATGCTTTTTCCTCTTTCAATACTTTTTCAAGCGCGGCTTTCATTGCGCTTTCCTTGTTCTGCAGGCGCGAGAAAGCGTAATAATAAGCGTTAATTACCTCATCCAGACCGAGAGTGCGCTTGAAGCCAAGCCTTGCAATTTCCTCGAAATAAATGCCCACTATTCTTGCAGCGATTTCCTCATTGTTCAAGCCAGCCATTTTTTACAACCCCTAAAACTTGCTGTTTTTCACTATCTTGCAAATCTCTTCCAGTTCGATTCCTTTTCTTTGAATTCTCATCAAAGAATAAAAATACGCGTTAATAACTTCATCCAGGGAAAGCGAGCGCTTTAAGCCGCGCCTTGCAACCTCGCGAAAGTAAACATTAAGCATTCTCAAGGCAATCTCTTCATCGCTTTCCACTCGCTGGCCAACTGTTGTTGAAACAGTCTTTTTGGAAAACAATTCTTTTATTGAGCTCTCTCGCTTTTCGGCATCAGATTGCACTTTTGCGAAAGCGTTGACAATAAGTTTTGACAGCGCGTCTTTTGAAATTCCCGTGCCGCGCACTGTTTTTTTAACAATTGTTTTCTTGATTTTCCTGCGCTTCAAAGGCCTGCGTTTTGGCAATGCCTTGCGCTTTTTAACAATCCTGCGCTTCTTGAAAGTACTGCGTTTTATTGCTTTCTTGCGCTGCCTTTTCGGCTTTGGATTCTTCAATTTGTTCCAGGCGCGGATTGCCTGCTTCATTGTCTTGCCCTGTTTCAACTGCATTGAAACAAAAACATTGTAAGCAGAACGCCTGCGAGACTTCTTTGCCTCTGCTTTCTTCAGCCTTTGCCAGAGCACTGCTGCCTTTTTGAAAGAAAAGCCTTTTTTTATTTGCGTGCGCATAAAACGGTTGTATGCTGACAAAACAGCTTTCTTCCTGCGCTTTTTCAGTTTTTCAATCTCGCGCTTTAACAATTCAAGCTCTGTTCCTTGCTTTGAGGCTTTTTTTGAAACCTTTTTTGAAAGAGCAATCTCTTTCTTCAAGCCGCGCCTGAGGGATTTGATTTCCTTTTTCATCTTTTTAGTGGGCGCCTTAACAATAATTTTCTTTAATTTTCTTGCCTTTCTTGCTTGCTTAACAACCATTTAATTCACTCTTTCCAATTAACCTATTACATACTTTGTTTGGGCTTGTTTTTTAAGCATTTCGCAATCACGCGGTTTTCGGCACATAAATAGTTAAATACAAAACAACAAATAATTTTTTTAGCATTATATCACTATTTTGTCAGGTGGTTTTTTTGGCTGGCGGAAAAGTCCATGGAGGGGGTGGAAAAAAAAAGCATGCTGGGATAGAAACCTTAAAGAAACTACTTGCTGTAGAAAGAGCGCGGTTAAGGATTTGGAGGCAAATGCAAAGAAGGCAAAGAAAACAGGAAGAAAAGATTATCCGGGTTATGAAAAACACAAAAATGTTCAACCAACTCAATAACTGGGCAAAGCAGGAACTAATAGCAGTATTCAGCAAAATCAGAAAAAAAGGGCAACAAGCAAGGATTATTTTAAGCTGCTTGCTATTGACAGCCTTTTGGCTGAAAAATTGCAGACAGGAATGATAATTCAGCGTGGCAAAAAAACAGCGCGGCTGCAAGAGCCAGAAAAACACGTGCTGTCGCAAACAAAAATCCGCGATATTCTGGAAATACTAAACCAAAATTGCCAGCACACTACTGCACAAAGAAGGGAAATAATACAAAATTTGAAAAAACAATTAGAGCAAAGGCTTCCACAAATTCAGGCATAAAAACAGCAATAAAGCAACAAATTTCAGCTTTTTTTTTCGCCGGGCTTTTGTACGGCATTCTTTGAAACGCGCAGAGTAATTTTCCTGGTTTTTCCCTTGCTGTCAATGGAAGCATCTTGCAGTTCAACCAAGCGCATTTCTCCCAGTTTTGTTACAATGTCGCGGAAGCGCCGCAGAGTTATTGGATTGGAATTTTTCTTGCAATATTTTTCATACAATGCGCCGCTTGTAATTTCGCCATCAAAATCAGCAATCGCGCGAATTACTGCAAGCTCGCTCGTGTTCAGATAGGCAAGGCGCTTTTCCAGCGAAACACTGTCAACAGAATCAAAAACCGCGCGGAGATGGTCAACTTTTACTTTTTGAGAATTCTGCTTTTCAGCCAATCGCCCAGCCTGCAAGAGAGAATCTATTGCAATGCGCGCGTCTCCACCCAATTTTGCAGCGTGCGCAGCAGCAAGCGCAATCGCATCCTTTTCAACAGTGTTTGGAAGAAAGGCGAGTTCGCACCGTTCGAAAAGGATTTGCTTTAGTTGCGCGGGCAAATATTTTTCAAAATGCAATTGTTGCGCGTTCAAAGAGCTGCGCACTCTTTCATCCAGCCCCATAACCAGTTCTGGATTGTTTGAAACAATAATTATTCCGATTAAAATGTTTTTTTCCGACGGCAAGCGCAATAACTCATACAATAATGTTGAACCTTCTTTTTCCGCCAAAAGCTGGTCTGCCTCGTCCAAAACAATTATTGGAGAAATTTTTTTTGCCAACAACAATTCTATTATTGAAGTAAAGGTTTCATCCACAGACACTCCGCGGCGCGGAACAACAGAACCCAAAAGCAAGGCGATTTCAGACAATACAGCGTGGCGGGAATTGAATTCAAAACAATTAACCAAAATGCCTTTTGCCCTGCCAGTAAATTCCTGCAACTGGCCTAGCACGTGCTTGACTGTAACTGTTTTGCCTGTTCCGGGCGCGCCGTAAAGAAACAAGTTTCTCGGCTTTTTTGCTTGCGCTACGGGCTGCAATGCAAAAACAATTTCGTTCAATTCGTTTTCACGGCACGGCAATTTTTCCGGCAAAAACTCTGCATACAACGCGCGCTCATCTCTGAACAATTCATTCAGCTTTTTTGCGCTTGCAAAAAGATTTTGCGGCATAAAAAAAATAGTCTTGCTAACAATTTAAAGGTAATTACTCTCGGCCAAAAACGCCTTTAGGCAGCCTATAATTTTCGCACTATCCCGTTTGCTGCATCAACTTCAACAAGCTCGTTGTCCCTGAAGACCTTTGTTGCAATTTTTGTTGCAATCACACAGGGCTTTTTCATTTCACGCGCAATGATTGCAGCATGGCAGGTCAAGCCCCCAACGTCAGTAACAAATGCAGCTGCTTTTTCCATTGCAACAACAAAATTTGGCACTGTTTCAGAAGCAATAAGAATGTCGCCCGGCAAGACTTTTCCAATTTCTTTCGGATCGTGAACTACCTTTGCCTTGCCAATTGCTTTGCCGGCGAAAGCACAGTAGCCCTTCACCTCTCGCACGCCTGAAAAATCCTGCTTGTTATGGATTGCAAGCTCTTTTTGTGCATCCCTGCCAATAAGAATGGTTAGCTTGTGGTCAAAAAAAAGAAGACCAAAATCAGTGCCGCGCTTCTTCAAATCATTTGGCAATGTCCTTGCGCCATTGTCAATCAAATCAAACAATTCGTCTTCAGTAAGGGAAGTAACTTCCTCAAAAGACAAACCGTGCTTTTTTCCAAGCGCTTCAAGCAAAGACCAGTAACTGTAAACAACGCGGTTGTCTGTCTCAATCATGTTGGAACGGTAAAAAGACAATTCGGAAGCAATCCGGATTATTTCAGAAAACTGCTCCATTGGAACATTCAATCCAGCTTTGCTTTCACGCTTTCCTGAAGAAGAAACATTCTGCGGAGCTTCAAGAATTTCTTTTTCCGAAAGAGGCTGCCCGCCAAAAGCGTGCGTTGTAACCCAGGCAAACTTTTTTGCAAATTCTTCAACAACACTTTGGTTTTTCCTGTCCAGCTTTTGCAATGCAGCCTTGTATTTCAGCAATTCAGTTTGCCTTGGAAATTTTATTTGAGAGGTTATATCCGCAAAAGGCATTCCTGCTTCCCCGCATTTTCTCTCCAGGTGCCGTTCAACGCCCCTATCAACAAACTCGACCAAAAAAGAACAGCCAAAACACTCAATCATCCTGTCTAAAAATTCCTTCAAATCACTGCCATTTTCAACCGCAAGCAAATCAGCTGTTTTTTGCCCGCAGATTGAAAAAAAATCTTCAAACCAAGCAGTGTTGTGTTCAAGCTTTTCTGAAACAAAACCATAAAGCTTGCCAAGGTCTTCCGCCAAAAAATAATAATGCCCGTCAAGA
>CAYOAS010000005.1:0-21666 GCA_964402015.1 uncultured archaeon
CCAGTGGAAAGAAAAAAAAAATAAATCGCGATTTTGTCATTTCCACAATCCCGTTGAATGAACTGGTTGGCAATTTGTCTGAAGCGCTTTCCGGCGATGCAATCCGGGCGGCAAAAAAACTTTTTTTCAGGTCAGAGGCACTGCTTTTTTTGGCAGTCAAAAAGCCAAAGGTTTTTGGCCTGCCATGGGTTTATTTTTCCGGGACAAAGATATCGTTCAACCGCGCTTACGAAACCGCTTGCTTCAGCAAAAGCATTGCTCCGGAAGGAAAAACAGGCATTTGCATTGAATTCACCTGCAACAAGGGCGACAAAACATGGAGCCTTTCGGAAAAAGGGCTTTACAGCAAAGGCATCAAAATTTTTTCGCATTATGGATTTTTGGACCAGAAGGATATTGAATTCTTTTTTTCAAGGCATGTTGAGAACGCTTATCCCGTTTACACGACAGATTACAAGGAAAGCCTCAAGACCATTTTAGATTCGCTTTCAACAATAAAAAACCTCATCACAATCGGAAGGCTTGGCCTTTTCTGTTACGCAAACGTTGATGATGTCATCAAAATGGGCTTTCGGACTGCAGAATTTGCCTGCAAAGGAAAGACCGAAATGATTGATTATAAAAAAATGTTCCCCCGTTTCATATTGTATTGAAAAAAGGTGGATTGTTTGAAGCTTTGCCTGAAAGACAAAAAAGTTTTGCTTTTGCTTTTTTTGGCTTTTGCAGCGCCATTGCTTGTGCAATATTCTTTTGACGCCGGCTATAAAATAAAATCCGTCGGCATTGGCCTTCCGAGGGTTTACACTGGCGACGAGCCATACTATTTCTTGACGCTTTATTCTATTGTCAATGACAAAGACATTGACCTGAAAAACAATTATTCCCAGGCAAGGCTTGGAGGATGTGATGCCGGCTTTGTTTTTTCCGGCAGGCAACTGCAGGAAAGCAAGCTGCTGTCACAGGACGGATTAAAATGGTTTCCGACCAGGGCAATTGGCTTGCCGGTTTTTGCAGCAATTTTATTATGGCCAATGGCTGGCTCTTGCCTTTTAGAAGCAGGAGCAATAATATTGACTTTTTTTGCAACGCTTGCCACCTTGTTTTTTATTTTTAAAATACTGTGCGAAAAAAACAAGAAAATTGCGTTATTTGCCACTTTTTGTTTCGCGTTTGCCACTCCGCTTTGGCATTATTCAAAAACTTTTTGGACAGAACCATTCCTTGCAGCAGCATTGATTGCAGCATATTATTTTTTTGTAGTTAAAAAGCAAAATCTCCTTCCTTCAATTCTTCTTTCTTTTGCTTTTTTTTTGAAATATCCCGCAGCATTGTTGTTTGCAATCTTTTGGATTTACAGGCTGTCTGAAAAAAAATTCAAGCAATTAATATTGTTTTCGCTGCCGTTTGCCATTGCAGTATTGCTTTTGTTTGCTTACTCCTTTTTTTTGTCAGGCAATTTTTTAATTCCAAAATCCCACGAAACAATTTTTGGAAACTTTTTAAACGGGATTATCCAGTGGCTTTTTAACCCGCGCTTTGGCTTGCTGGTTTATTCACCATTCCTTGCCTTTGGCTTCCTTGGCTTTAAAGATTTTTTCAAAAAAGACAGGAAAAACGCAATTTTTTGCCTTTTATTATTCTGTGTATTTTTCCTTTTCTGGTCTTCAATAGAACCAACCCAGATTGGCGCTGGCGGCTATGGCGCGCGTTATATGGTTCCAATCAGCCCATTGCTTGCAATTCCGCTCTCTTATTGGCTGCAGGCAAACCGGAACAAGCTGCTGAATGCTGTTTTTTTATTGTTTTTGGCACTCTCAATTTTGCTAAGCATACAGTCAGCATTCTTTTTTCCGGCAGCAATTGACCGCGAGCCATGGTTTCTTTTGCAGCAGGCAATTGCAAGGCTTTTCGGGATTAACTTATAATTGCATTGAATAAAAAATTTTTTGCCGGAAAAATAATCAGTGGCATTTGTGGTTTTGATGAAAGCATTGAATAATGTTACAAGGCCTTTTTATTCAGCCTTGAGGCCAAGCCTGATTGAAACCTTTGGGCCACAGATAATTACTGTTGAACTTTCAAGCAGGTGCAACCTGCGCTGCGAGATGTGTGAAGTGCTCCAATGGAAGGAAAAGCCAAAAGATGTTTCTTTCAGGGAATTCAAACTAATTTTTTCAAAATTGCCTTTGTTTCCGCACAGGATGTTCCCAGAAAAACTGATTTTTTATCTCTCCGGAATTGGGGAAATCTTGCTGAACAAAGATGTTTTCAAGATAATCCGCTTTCTGAAGGGCAAAGGCTGCTTTGTGACCTTTGCAGACAATTTCACCTTGTTAAATCCGCAAAAGGCAAAAGAATTGATTGAGTCTGGCGCGGATGAAATTTTTTTGTCCTTGGACGGCGCCACAAAAAAAACCTTCGAATCCATCCGCAAAGGCGCAAGCTTTGAAAAAGTATTATCCAATGCCAAGGCGCTCGCAGACTTGAAGAAAAGCATGCACTCAGAAAAACCGCGCATTATTGCAAGGTTTGTTGTTTCAAAAAAGAACTTAGGGGAAATGCCTTTGCTGGTGAAGATTGCTGCAAAAAATGGATTGAAAGAAATCGCGTTTTCGGAAATAATAATCTCCCAGAAGACGCTTTCGCTCAAGGCAGACGTAAAAGAGTTTGAAAAGCGCAAAAAAAAATGCTTGGCGCTTGCGGAAAAGCTCGGCGTGAAGGTTTTTTTTCCTGGAAAAAAACAGCCGGTTAAAGAATGCAACCGTTTTGCAAACGAGGTTTTCATTAATCCAAACGGTTTTGTAATGCCTTGCCACGCCTTTACGCAGGGGGGGAAGTATTCTGAATCAATAGCAAAATATTCTTTTGGAAACGTTTTTGAAAAAAGCCTTTTTTCTATCTGGAATTCCAAAAAATACCAGCAATTCAGGCAAGACATAAGGAATGGAAAGATTCCGCTGCTTTGCGCGGAATGCCAGTGGTTCGGGAAGGAATGATAAAATGCTGAAGGTTTGTTTTTTTGGGATGTACAACATGTATGACTCATCCCAATACATACGCTCACCGCGTGATGAAATAATAATTGAAGGTTTAAAGCGGAACGGCGTTCACGTTGACCAATGCAATTTTCCTGTTCCAAAGCCAGATATTGAAATAAAAGATAAGATTAGCTTTGTTATTGCGGTTGCCCAGATTTTTCTAAAGGAATGGGGGGGATATTTGAAAATAACTGCCGAGTTTTTTAAAAAAAAATGCTGGAAGTCGGATGCAATAGTTGTTGGTTCGCCGTGGAAGTTTGACGTCTTTTTTGCTTTTGCTCTTTCAAGGATTTTCCGAAAGCCGCTTATTTTTGATATTTTTAACTCTTATTTTGAAACAGATGTTTTGGACAGAAAAGCAGTTAAGCCAAATTCAGTTCATGCGGCTCGCTTGTGGCTTCTTGACAAGCTTGCTTGCTCGGCCGCTGATGTGCTGCTAATGGACACTGGGAAGCATAAAGATTTTTTGGCAAAAATTTTTGATGTGCCTGAAAAAATAAAAACCCTTTTTATTGGTGCAGATGACAGGATTTATTTTCCAAAAGAAACCAAAAAACATTCAAAAAAATTCACGGTTTTTTTTTGCGGCACTGCAATTCCGTTGCAGGGAATTGAAACAATATTTGAAGCAGCCTTTTTGCTCCGGCACCACACGGACATTCATTTTCAATTGGTTGGCATAGGGCATTTTCCCCAATGGCAAAAAAAACTTGACGAAAGCGGCTTGAAAAACATTGAGCTTTTTGACCTTCTAAAACCTACAGAATCCTCAAAAAAGCTGCTATTAGCAGATGTTGCTTTGGGGATTTTTGGGGACACTGAAAAAGCGAAAAGAGTTGTTCCCCATAAGGCCTTTGAGGCAATGGCATGTGCCAAGCCCATTATTACAGAGGTTTCCCCTGCTGCCCTGGAAGTTTTTTCGAACGGAAAAAATGCGATTTTAGTGGAGCCAAAAAATCCGCGCGCGCTGGCTGAAGCAATTTTGCTGCTTAAAAAAAACAAGCGTTTGAAATGCAGTATTGGCGCTGAAGGCTACAATTTGTTCAAGAAAAGGTTTTCAACAAAAGCGATTGGCAAAGAAATGAAGAACATAATTGAAGAAACCATTCGGCATGCAGAATAGCCTTTTTCAAAACAAAACCTTGTGCATTTTTATAAAAAATAACTATAGCGAACTGCTTATATTTTTGAACTTTTTATTGCAGTTCGCTATATGCAAAAAGCAATTCAATTGTTCAATTATTTAGGCTTTTTGCTATAAAGCCTTTTTTCATTAGCCATTTTGAACTCAATTTATTTTTTCCGCAAGGATTACGAATTGCTTCGCGAAAAGGCTTTTCCATTTGTTTGCAAGTAGGTAATTGGCTTTGTCATAAGCGCCTTGAAGACGGGTTGCCTGCAAAAATTTCCTAAGTGGTTTGCTTTCAAGGATATTTTTGGGTTGCTTTTATTTTCACAATCACAAAACCACAGGCTATTATTGTTTTTTCTGTAAAAAACCGGAGGTGGGTACTGTCAAGAATTCCTTTATCCTGGTAATCAATTTTGTAGAATGCCTGACTGGCTGTTTTTTCCGGTAGTTTGTTTATGGTGTGGTGCTTGCCTGTTTTTTTTGCACCCAGCTTGGCGGAAGGTTTTTTGTTAATTCAATGTTTTTGAATTCAACCGGTTTCCTTGCGACAGCTTTCCTTGCCCAACCAGCCATTTTTTGGATTCCTTCCCGAATGTTCGTTGAATTTGCCTTTCCAAAAATTCTTTCTGTTTTTGCGTGTGAAGCAAAAGCATGCAAAACTTCTTTCCTGGGGGGCAAGAATTGGATTTTTGGTTCAACCCCAAAGGCCATTGCAACTTCTTGCGCGAGTTCCAGGACAGTATATGGCTTGTCGGCGCCAATGTTAAATACCTGGTTTTGCGCTGCCTCTACAAATGGCGCTTTTGCAATAATCTGCGAAATATCCCTTATATACGAAAACGCCCTTGTCTGCTTTCCGTCACCAAAAATCGTCATTGGTTCATTGCGCATTACCTGATTCATAAAAATTCCAATAACATTGCGGTATTTGTCTGCAATATTCTGGTATTCGCCGTAAACATTGTGCGGCCTGAAAATCACATAGTTCAAGCCAAACATTTCATGCGCTGCCTCCAAGTCAAGCTCGACGGCATACTTGCTTATTCCATAAGGGTCTTCTGGGTGCGGAGTCAGCTCTTCAGTCATTGGCAACTGGTTTTTGCCGTAAACAGCAATTGATGATGTAAAAACAAAACATTTTACTTCTGACAGTATTGCGGCATTTATGAGCGTTGCAGAACCGACAAGATTGTTGCCATAATTAAATCTTCTGATGAAATGCGACAATCCTTCCGCGGCATACGCTGCCAAATGGTAAATATAATCGAATTTTTCTTTTTCAGCGAGTTTTGTTACGAGTTTGTCGTTGCAGACGCTGCCTTTTACAAACCGCACTCCATTGGGAATGTTTTCTTCAAAGCCTCCGGACAAATCATCCAAGCCTACAACATCAAATCCCATTTTGAGGCATTCTTCCGCGACAATCCTGCCAATAAATCCCGCAACGCCCGTGACAAGCACTTTTTTTTTCAGTTTCATTGGCAACGCCAAATAATGTTTTAAGGACAACGCAATTTAAAAACGAGTAACAGAAGGAGATTTTCTTGGGTTTCGATGAGGATTTTGTAGGGAGGGGCAAGGGTTTTTTTTCTTGGCTTGGAAGCCACTATTATGGTTTTCCTTTTGTTGGCTATTTTATAAGATTCAGTCACTTCAAAAAGGCAACGAGTTCATTGCGTTTCAAAAACGCGCTTGATGCCGGCTGCGGCATGGGAAAATACGCTTTTTTTCTTTCGGAAAAAAACCCTCAAGCGCACATTAATGCTTTTGACATTTATAGGCCGCACATTGAAAAGCTTTCAGTGCTTGCAAGCCAGCGTGGTTTCAGCAATCTTAATTTCTTTTTTGCAGACATGGCCCGCCTGAAAATAAACAAGCAGTATGATTTTGTTTTCTCTGTGGATTCTTTGGAACACGTGAAAAACAACAAAGCAGTGATAAAAAAATTGTGCGGGCTTGTAAAAAAAAGCGGTTGGCTTTTTGTCCACATGCCAGCAAAGCAAGCAAGGTTTCGTTTCTTTCCCGCAAAGATTTTCAAGAAATACAGTTTGTTTGAGCGGCAAGAGCATGTCGGTGAAACGTATTCTTTGGAAGAATTCACCAAGCTAATCCAAGGCTATAACATGAAGGCAGTAAAAAAAGCCAATACGTTCGGTTTTTTTGGAGAGTTTGCCTGGGAGCTTGACAGGGTTTTTCAGGAAAAAAAACTTGCGCTTTTGCGTGCGTTGTTATTGCCTTTTGTAAAGGCAATAGGCTATCTTGACACAATTGCGCCAAATAAAAGCGGGAACGGTTTTTTTGTCTTGGCGCAAAAAGCTTGAGGGCGTGGCATAATATGGGTTGGGATGAAATAGCGCAAGAATTTTTGGCCAGCGGGCATGGCAAGAAAAAAGATTATTATCTGAAAAAAGCTTATGAAACAGCAACAAAATTAGGAATCAAATATGTTGATTCAGAAAAAATTGCTTTGTTGAAAGCAGATTTGTGGAACGAGGGCGTTGGCTGCAGGAACCTTTTAGCGCAATTTGAAGGCAACAAAAATTTCAGCCTTTTTGGCATAGATCTTTCGCTTACAGTTTGCTCAAGCGCAAAATCAAGGTCAAAAAACAGTCACATTGCGCAGGCTGACATAAGGAACCTGCCTTTTGCAAAAAATTCTTTTGACATTTTGCTGGATATTTCCACGCTCGACCATGTTCCGTGGCTTCAGGCAAAAAAAGCGCTCAAAGAATACGCGCGGGTTTTGAAAAGCAACGGCGTATTGGTCCTGGTTTTTTGGTATAATTGCTTTGCTGTAAAACACGTCCGCCATGATAAAGAGAACGAGTTCCAGTATTATTTTTCTCTGAAAGAAGCCAAAAGCGAATTAAAGCAAAACTTTGACGTTCTGGAAGAATACTGCATCCACTGCCTTTCAACTGTTCCAAAAAGGCTTTCTCCAAAAAAATGGCCGAACTGGTTTTTGGATTTGCTTTTGAAGTTGGAGTATTCCTGGCTTTCCCGGTTTCTGTTAAAGGAATTCTCCGGGCTTTACGTTGTCATTGCGAGAAAGGGGGATTTGGTTGGAAAAAATAACTGTTGAAAAAACAATCGATTTTTGGGAAAAAAGGTCAAAACTTGTTAGCGACCCGCTAGGCAAGGTACTGTGGATGGATATGCCCGTGTGGAACCGCTATGTTGACGGCTTGCAGAAGCATTTTCTCGCGCATTACATTTTGCAGCTCAAAAAATCTGACACTGTCTTGGATGTTGGCTGCGGAACTGGGCGATTTAGCTTTAGGATGGCTAAATTCTCTGGAAAACTATTCGGCATAGACACCAGCCGGGAAAATATCAAGTTTGCATCGCAAATGGCAGAAAGCCAAGGCGTGCGCAATGCAAAATTTATTGTTATGGACACGAGAAAACTCGATTTTCCCAATGACTTCTTTGATTACGTCTTTAGCATTGGTTGCATTTGCCAACTAACCCAAGAAAAAGACTTTACTGCAGGCATCAAAGAGCTGCTTAGAGTAACAAAACAAAGCGGTCGCATTATCCTTTTGGAAAACACTTCGCACGGCGTGAACTATGTTTCCATGCCAAAAGAGTGGTGGTTTAAAGTTATTGAAGATTGCGGGGGAAGAATCTGTTACTGGTGCGGCGCCGATGTGCCTTTCTTGAGAAATCTTGTCTTTTGGTGCTTTGGTTTGGTTTGCGGTTTCGTCACAAGAAAAAACTGGAAAGTCAGCGGGAACATTTTTCAAAGAGACCGGGATCTTTTGATTCTTTTAAAGAGGCAGAGAAAAAGAAACAGGTTTATAGAAGACCTTGCTTTGGCGGTTTTGACAAGCCTGATAATGCTTTTTGAGTGCGTGATTCCAAGGTTTTTAAAAAACCAATCCAAGTATATTTTGGTTGAAATAGGCAAGCAAATTTAACGCAGCGGGCTATCCTTTTGGCAATATGTCCTGCCTCAAGCCCAAAAGAAGGTTCTTGTCCAAAATCGCCACAAGAGAAAAAAAGGTTATGGCCCCGGCAATGCAGATCAGCAAAAAATTCAGCAAGGTTTTTGAGCCAAGGATTGACTGCAAAAAGATTATCACGTCCGACATTATAATTGCTGAAAAAAATATTTTTGAGGCCGATTGAAATATTCTTTTCTTCTTGATGCTGAATAACTTTAAAACAAACCACATGTATGCTATTGCCACTATGCAAGTTGTGGCGCTGACTGCTATGCTTGCCCCGACTATGCCAAACGCATTAGTTAAAGGAACAATGGATATTGCTAGCAATACCACTTGGATTAATGCGCAAATAACAAAAATCTTTGGTTTCCCGCTTCCAGAAATTATTGGCGAGGATGTTGAAGCAATGATTCTTGACAGGCCTGTTATTGCAAGAATCTGCATTGCCGCAGTCATGCTTGGGCTTTCCCATTTTTGGCCCAAAACAACAGTGATAAACGTCGGCGCCAGTATGATGATTCCAAATGCGACTGGCAGGAAAAACAGCAGCACATACTTTATGGACCTTTCAAAAGCGTCGACAACCTTTGCCCTTTCTTCTATTATTTTTGAATAGGCTGGAAAGCTTACTTTTCCAATTGCGAAAGACAGTTGTGCCGGCAAAAGCACTGAAACCGTGGCTGCCATTGAATAAAACCCGAGCATTTCCGTGCTGAGCATTCTGCCGACCACCGCAACATCAAGGTTCGCTATTACAAACCCCAGTACCGATGCTTGAAAAGAGTATTTTGCAAAATCAAAAAGGTCTTTTCCAATGCTTGTGTCAATCTTGAAAGAAATTCTTACTGGGGAAGCAAAAAGAATCAAAATGTTGTATGTTATGCTTGCCGCGATTGTTGCAATAACTATGCTCCAAACATCGAAGCCTTTTGCAGCAAGAGCCAAAGCAATCACAAAATACGCTATTGAAGAAACCACATCAGGCAATACCCTTTTCTTGAATTCCATCTTTTTTTCCAGGAAAGCAGCATGCACTGACCCTATCGAGTTTATTATCAGTATGAAAGACAACGCTTGCACTATCTTCTTTATCTCCAATATTTCGAAACTGCTTTTTCCAAAAAAAGCGCCAATAGTTCCCGAAAGCAAAAACA
Source organism: uncultured archaeon (assembly GCA_964402015.1). GTDB lineage: Archaea > Iainarchaeota > Iainarchaeia > Iainarchaeales > JAGVWC01 > CAYOAS01. The sequence goes on from CAYOAS010000005.1 coordinate 9,275, forward strand.
CTAAAGCAAAGAGCACCAGCGATGCGAGCATTTGGATTACAAAAATAGTGTTTGCTGCCTTTTCAGCGTCTTTTTTTGTGTATATCAATGCGCTTTCGAATCCAAAGCTTCTGAACACTTCCAAAACGCTAATGAAAAAGAATCCTATTGCAAACAAGCCGAACTCTTTTGGAAGCAAGAACCAAGCAAGAATAATCCTGCTCGCAAATTGCAATCCCCTGCTGAAAAGGCTCGCTGCAAGAAACAAGCCAAAGCTTTTCACTACTTTTTTTTTGAGTTCCACGCCATCACGCTGAATAATGTTTTAAGGACAACGGAATTTAAGAATTGTTGGCTCGCAATAATCTTTTTTATTTTTTGAAAGGCGAAAAAATGAGGGCAGTTGAAGCAAATTTTTACGAGGTTGAGGAAAGCGAATTGCGCTATCACGAGAAGCGCGCGCGGCTAAAAAAATTTTGGGGCACTTTACGGGAAAAAGCCCTTGCAGAAAACATAATCTCGATCATGCCAGTTGCTTCAAGAGTGCTTGATGTCGGTTCTGGCGACGGTTATCTGTCTTTCAGGATTTTTTCTGAAAAAAAAAACTTTGTTGTCGGTTCTGATATTTCAATGGCAAGGATGAAAAACGCGAAAAAAAACTTTCCAGCGTTCATTGGCGCGCGGGCAAATGTTTTCTGCCTGCCGTTCAGGGACAATTCTTTTGACGTTGTTGCCTGTTCGCAATTGCTTGAGCATTTGAAGAACTGGCATTTTGCGCTGAAAGAGCTTTTGAGGGTTTCAAAAAAATCCGTTATTATTACAGTGCCTTTTGAACAGATTTTGATCAGGGAGCATTGCCCGAAATGCGGTGCGGTTTACCTTCTTTCCGGGCACATAAACAGTTTTAGCAAGGATTCAGTGAAAAAAGCAGTCAATGCAATAAAGCGCGCGAAAATAAGGCAATTGTTTGGCTTTCACACTATTTTTTCCTATAACAAAGAAACAATGAAATTGCCAAGCAAACTAAGGCTTTTTTTTGACAAGGCAATAATTGCAGCCAAGCCTTTCTTTTCTTTTTTCAAGCCGAATTATTTGCTTGCCAGAATAGACAAAAAATAATTTGCCTAATGTGCTTTTTCTGGTAAGAATTCCCCTAACAGTTCCAAAATAGTTTTCCTTTCAAGCAAAAATGCAATCGTTCCAAAAGATGCTGCGCCAATAATGGACAAAAAAGCCAATGAAAAAATGTTTTTTTGCGGAAAAAAAGGAATTGCAAGAATTTCAATGACTGCCATTGCAATTGCCGCAAAAAAAATCTTTGATGCAGGAATTGCAATCTTCTTAAAGCTAATGCAAAAAGATTTCATTACAAATGCTATGAAAAACAATATCACAATTACTGTGCTTGCGCTTACTGCCAATGCAGTGCCGATTATTCCAAAAAGGTTTGTTAAAGGTACAATCAACAAAGCCAGCATTAATAACTGTACCAGCGAGCCGGCAGCAACAATTTTTGGCTTTCCAATGCCCCCTATTATTGGCGATGCTGTAGAACCAACTATCCTTGAAAATCCCGCAATTCCAAGAATCTGCATTGCAATTACCATTTCTGGGTTGTTCCATTTTTCTCCTAATACTGCGGGTACTAGCACTTGAGAAAGCACAATGATAGTGAGCATAAACGGCAGGAACAATAACAAGACATACTTTATTGAGCGCTCAAATGCATCAATGACTTTTGCTTTTTCTTCCCGTATCTGCGAATATGCAGGAAAAGCCACTTTTCCTATTGCAAAAGAAAGATTTGCAGGCAACAAAACAGAAACAGTTGTTGCCATGGAATAAAAACCAAGCATTTCAGTTGACAAGAGCTTTCCAACCACAACAACATCAAGGTTTCCGATAGCAAAGCCAATAATGGATGCTTGTAACGAGAATTTTGCGTAATCAAAAAACTCTTTTCCTAGTTCCCTGTTTATTTTGAAGTTTAGCCTAAGCGGCGAAACAATAAGCATTGAAAAATTATATGCAATGCTTGAGGCAATTGTTGCTATTACTATGCTCCAAATCCCATATCCAAAAGCCGATAGCGCAATTGCAATTGCAAAATATGCAAGCGAAGAAAGAATGTCGGGAAAAACCCTTTTTTTGAATTCCATTTTTTTTTCAAGGAATGCTGCATGCACTGCACCAATAGAATTGATGATTATTATGAATGACAATGCTTGGACTGTTTTTTTTATTAAAAGCGCTTCAGACAGGTTTTTTCCAAAAAAATCCCCTATTGTCCCAGAAGCCAGAAAAATAATGGCAAACAATGCCATGGAAATTGCAAACTGTATCAAAAAAACAGTGTTTCCGGCTTTTTCAGCGTCTTTTTTTGTGTAAATCAACGCCTGTTCAAAGCCAGAGCTCCTGAATACTTCTAATACGCTGATAAAAAAAAATCCGATTGCAAACAATCCAAATTCCTTTGGCAAAAGAAACCAAGCAAGGATTACTTTGCTTAAAAATTGCAGTGCCCTGCTAAACATGCTTGCGGCAAGAAACAACCCGAATCCTTTTATGGCCTTTTTTTTCAATTCCAATTAAACCACCCAAAATATAGGGCAAGCAGTTTTTCTGCAGCACTTTCGACCCTGAATTCTTTTGATGCAAAGAGTTTGCCGGATTCAGACATTTTTTTTGCAATTTTTTTGTCAGACAATAATCGTACAATTTCTTTTGCGAGCGAATCGGAATCGCCTGCTTTTGTCAGAATTGCTTTTCCTTTTGAAAGCTCTGGAATGCTGCCTACATCGCTTGCTATTATTGGCAATCCAGCACACATTGCCTCTGCCCAATTCAATCCAAACAATTCCGGCCAAACCGGCGGGCAGACGTAAACAGAGCAGGACTCAAACTCTTTCAGCAATTGGCTCCATTCTTTTTTTCCGCGGAAAACAATGCTTTTTTGCAGGTTCTCTTGCCTTGCAAGCGCTTCAATGCGCTTCCTGTAGCTGTTTTCTTTTTCCTGCTGGTTCCCGACAATCAACAGCTTTGCATCCGGAATTTTTTTTGCCACGAACCGCATTGCCTTTACTACGACAAAAGCCCCCTTGTAATCCATCAAGGGACCCACAAAAAGCGCTTTTTTTGATTCAAGCTTTGGCTTTGCTTTTTCGAAGCTTTCCACGTCAATCCACGGAACAATTATTATCCATTTTTTCTTCATTATGCCGTGCTTTTCGTATATTTGCCTTACAAATTCTGAAGGCGCTATTGCAAGGTCTGCCTTGTTTATGTCTGCCTTTATTGCCTTGAGTTTCAGGATTGTTTTAAAGCCAACGCATTTTCCGCATTTCAAAAAACTTGCTTTGTTGCATTGGTTTTTGTTTTCCGCATTTTCCGCGTCCTGCAGCAATATCCGTTTTCCGCAGAAAACCCAGTAATCGTGCGCAAACCATGCAATTTTTTTTCCAAGCTTTTTTGCGGCACTTATAGGCTTTGTGGAAATATTCAACAAGTTGTGCGCCTGCACAAGGCTTATGCCGTTGTTTTTTATTATTTCCAGGGTTTTTTCCGCGGAATTTTTTGCATTGCATTTGTGGATTGTTATGCCCTGCATTTTGCTCTGGCTTGACTCGTGCTCGAGCAAGTGTATGGAATCGAATGCTTTCAGGCGCAAGAATTCTTTGAGCAACAGCCGTATCCTGTTCTCTGTGCCGCCGCCGCAGACGCCGAAATCATTTATTACTAAAAGATTCCTCATTCTTTTCCCGATATTTTTTTTGAATATTGCACCAGTTCATCAACTATTTTGCTGAGCTCATAATGCTTTTTGACGCATTCCCTCGCGTTTTTTCCGAGTTCGCGGAGCTTTTCCGGATGCTCGAACAAATAATTTATTTTTGCCGCAATGTCCTGTGGTGACGGAAATCCCCAGCCGTGATACTTTTTCTCTATCCCTTTTTTTATCGGCAGGCAGAACCCTGTTTTTCCATCGATTACTATTTCGTTCATTGGCGGCTTGTCAGCAACAATGCAGGGCACCTCACAGCTCATTGCCTCTATGAGTGGAACACCGAAGCCTTCGTTGTTGCTTGGAAAAACCAGAACGCTTGCGTCAGCGTATTTTTCAGGGATGTTTTCGTAATCCAGCCAGTTTTGCTCGTGGGAAAAATTGAACGGGTATTCCTGCAGAGTCTTTTTTACCAGGCTCTTTATTTCCTCCAATTGGTCAGTTGTTTCATCTATGGGGGCGTGCAAAACAAACTTAATTTCAGGGTGCTTTTTGAGTACTATCGGAATGGATTCAAGGAATGGAATTATACCTTTGTAATATTGGGCTCTGTTTACAAACAGCACCTTGAAATCCTTTTTTTTGTCTGCCTTAAAAATTGTTGAATCCACTGCCAATGGCAAAAATTTTGTGTCTTTTTTTCCACAGTCAATGTAAGCTTCTTGGCCCCATTTTGAAACCATGAACAAGTGCTTTGCGTCTTTTAACAACTCGAATAGTTTTTGCTCGCCCTCTGTTTGGTTCGGGGTATAATGAATAGTTTGCAGTACAATTGCCTTTGTCCTCGACTTAAAGATTTCTTGGTACGCTCCGAGCCCCAAGCAAAAAAACACTATTGCATCAAGCGATTTGTCATTTGGCTTTGCAAACTTGATGCCGTTGAACATGGATTTGTCTATTCTTCCATTTACTGGAATCGCAAAGGTTTCAATATCGTTTCTTTTTAGCAGTTCTTTTAAAAAATAATATGTGACTGCTGCTGCGCCGTTCGGTGTTGGAGGAAAAACAGAGCACCATCCGAGGCGCAGTTTTGTGCAGCTTGATTTTTTTTGTGCGTAATCCAACGGCAGTATTGTTGTTGAAAAAAACCCTGCAATCTTATTCAGCGCCGGTTGCTTTATTTCCAAATCCAGGTTTCTCTGGAATCTATAGCAAGGCTTGCAAACTTCCGGGATATGCCCGTTGGCAAATGCCCTTCTGAAAGAAACGTATTTTTCATTGTTCCAGATTTCTGCAAAGCTTTGCTTGAAAATGTTCCCAAAAGTGTTTTTTTCAAGGACTTCCTCGCTTCCGCGCTGTGTAACATAACAACATGGCGCAATGCTGCCGTCGCTTGAAATATAGCAGGTTGTCCAGGGAAAATTGCATTTCCATTTGTTTGAAGCAAGGCTCGGCAGTATTGCCCTGATGCCAAGCTCTTTCGCCTTCTTTTTTATTTTTGGATAAACCTCTTTCAATTCTGAAAGGCTTAGTTCAGAGCCGCTGTTCTCTTTAAAGCTCAAAAATCTCCCGAATGTTATGCCGTTTATTCCAAGGCTTTTTGCAAGGACGGGAATTTCAGGGAGTTCTGCAAGGTTTTCGTGCATCATTATTACATTCAACAATAGCTCTGGCTTTCTTTTTCCTAACTCTTGTTTTCTTGCATTTAACGCCTTGATGTTTGCCAGCACTTTTTCAAAATTTGAACCGCGCTTTATTTCCTCGTAGATTTTTTTTGTTGCCCCGTCAAGCGACACTACAATCGCGTCAATTCCGGAATTGATTACTTCATCAATCCTTTTTCCCTCAACCAGGGTCATGTTGTCATTGAACCAAACCCTGATGCCCTTTGATTTTGCATACTTGGCTATCTCCAAAAATTCTTTGTTCAGTAAGCCCTCTCCGATGCCAGTGAGGTTCAGGTCCTTGAGCTGTGGCATCTGGTCAATTATTTTTTTGAAGTCCTCCAATGCAATATCGCGGTTTTTTTGTTTTAAAAAGGTGTGCTCGCACATCTTGCAGTGCAGGTTGCATTTTGTTGTTGTTTCTATCTGGATAGAATTAGGCAGTGCGCGCGCTCTGGTTCTCCTTAGGAAAACATCAAACCATTGTGCCATCGTGTTTCCTGCAGTTGTGCTGCGGACAGTGTTAGCGATTTCAAAAAAGGTTTCCTTCATTTTTTGCGCTCCTTTGCTAAAAACCTCGCAGGCAAACCTTTATTATTTCAATGTTGAACGCTGCTTCCTTAAGTTTATTTCTTTCAAGGATTGAAAAAATCGCGCATTTTACTATGTTTGCAAGTGCGCTTGCAGCGGCAACAAACCTGAGGCACGTTTCATCTTTCAATCCGTAGCTTTTCCTGAAGAACCTTAAAAGGTTTGAAAAATACATTGAATGCTTTTTTTCCCAATCCTTCGTTGTCTGTCCGCCCAAATGGATTGCTTTTGTGTTTGGACAATAAAATATTTTCCAGCCGCATTTTTTCATCCTGTAAAACAATTCTGTTTCCTCCCCGTAAGCAAAAAAATCCTCGTCGAAATATCCTGCTTGCTCCAGCGCTTTCTTGTTTAAGATAAAGCACGCGCCATTAAAGCACTCCACGCTGCTTGGTTTTTCATAATTGAAATCGTATCCAGAATAAGGGTTTTTTAAAAACGGAACCCTTGCAGCGATTTCTCTTTTCAGGTTTGGCATTGGATAAATGATTTTTTGAATGCTGCCGTCTACATTCAACAGTTTTATGGTACAAGCGCCAATTTTTTTGTTTTCCGAAAACACTCCCAATGTTTTTTCTATTCCGTCAAGAAAGACTATGTCGCTGTTTGTTATTACCGCAAAATCGTATTCCGCGCTTTTGAGCACGATATTGTGCGCTGCCCCGAACCCGATGTTTTTTTCGTTTTGAATCAGCCGGACTTCAGGATATTTTTGTTTCACCATTTCAGCGCTGCCGTCAGTGCTTGCGTTGTCAATGACAAAAACTTTGTGAGCGCGGTTTTGCGTTTTCCTGATTGATTCCAAGCAATCGCCAAGCGCCTTGCGCGTGTTGTAATTAGCGATTGTGAAAATTATTTTTGGCTTCATTTTGCACCCTGCATTTTTCCAAATGCCTTGAAAAACCAAAACTCGATTGGCAAGGCAAAAAACCTTTTCCTGAACCTGAAGCTGGCTGTTTTTGAAAGCAGGAAATGAACAAGCGAAAAAAATTCTTTTTGCACTTGATTTGCAGCCATTTTTGTCCAGTCTTCTTTTGATTTTTCTATAAGGTATGGCAAAACATAATTATTGAGTTCTTCCAACAATTCCTCAATGTTTTTCCCAACCCATTCGTTGCTGACTTTTGTCAGGTCTGTTGCTGCCCATTCTTCCAGGGTTTTTTCCTTGAGCATGCCTTGGCTGATGCAATGGTAATAAAGCTCTGTGCCGGGATAAGAAGTGTAAAGGTTTATGAAATAAAAGTTGTTGCGGTCTATAGCCTGTAACTTTTCTATCAGCTCAAAAGTTTTTTCCAGTTCTTCCTCTATCGGCACTTGCTTGAACGGGAAACCAACCATCAGTGAAATGTAAGGCATTATTTTGTAAGGCTTTAGCTTTTTTTTTGCCTCTAACACTTCCTCAATTTTTAGGTTTTTATTAACCAGGTCAAGGATTTTTTGCGAACCAGATTCAACGCCCAAAAGAATATTCGTGCAGCCGGCTTCCTGCAACAGTTCCAGCAGCTCATCATCAAAACGCAGGACACCTTTCACAGTGGCATTAAGGTTCTCCATTTTCACCTTGATTTTTTTTTCGAGAAGGCCGCGGAAAATCTTTTTCGCGCGGTTCAAGTCCAAAAAGAAATTGTTTTCAAAAAAAACGACTTTTTCAATATTGTATGTTTTTGCCAATTTTTCTATTTCTTCAACCACTCTTTCAGCGCGCAGGCCGCTCCACCTGTGCTTGCTCATCATGCTTTCCGCGCAAAAAGTGCAGTTGTGCGGACAGCCTTGGCTGGAACGATATTCTATTGTGCGCTCTTTTTCCCCCCTTTCTCGAATGTATTTTTCCACATCAATCAAATGGTATGCCATTGGGGGAAAATTATTCAGGTCCTCAAAGTTGCGCCATTCGGTTACAATTATTTTCCCATTCTGCTTGAAAACAATGCCCTTCACTTTTGCAAAATTCTTTTTTCCGTTTATTTCTTTTACTAGCTCTAAAAAAGCCCTTTCGCCCTGGCCCCGCACTACAAAATCAATGTTTTTGTTCTTTATTGTTTCTTCAAAAGCAACACTGGGATGCCAACCGCCCCAGACAACAGGCAAATCCGGAAAATTTTTTTTCAGCATTTCAGAAATCTCTAATCCGTTTGTTATTTGGTAGCCTGTCATTGCAGTCAAGCCAAAACAAACAGCGTTTTTGCATTCCGAAATTATTCTTTGCCTGTAATCCGAATCAAGGTCAGCGTCAATTATTTTGCACTCAAAACCGTTTTTTTCCAGCATTCCGCCTATTGCTATCAACTGCAAAGGCGTTACAATAATCCGCCTTTTCTCATTTGCCTTTGGCCTAAACAAAACAACCTTGTTCATGTGCACACTAAAAAATCGGTTCAATTGTTTTTTTTAATTATCCCTTTAGCTGTCCCAAAGGCTTTTTCAACGCTGATGCCGCGAATGCAGGCAAAAGCGTTTTTGCAGTTGATCGGCTTTCCTGTTTCACAGGGCCAGCAATCAAGCTTTTTTGCAAGCATTTTCACGTTTGCTTTTTCAGGTAGCCATCTTTTGGGATTGGAGAAAGCGTTTAGCACGATTGTTGGCTTGTTGAGCATTATTGCAATGTGCATTGGGCCAGTATTATTTGTTATGAACAAGTCGACTTTTTTTATGAACTCTATTGTCTCGTTCAGTGAAAAATCGTTTGCCTTTATTGCATTGCCCCCGCTTTGCTTTTCAATAAAATCAAGCAATTCATCCTCTTTTTTTGTGCCGGTCAAAACAACAATTGCGCCAAGCTCTTCAGAAAGCTTTCTTGCCAGCGAAGCAAACCGTTCCTTTGGCCAGGCTTTTTCTGCAATGTCACCGGAAACACCTGCATGCATGCCAATAATTGTTTGATTTTTCCCACAGTGCTTTTTCAGGAAAGACGCAACTCTTTTTTCAGCTTTTTTGTTTTTCAGGAATCTTGCTGTTTCAACTGTCTTCAAGCCAAGGCAACGCAGCAATGCAAGCGAATGCTCTTTCTCGAAAAGAATTTCCGGCGCCAAACCAATTGCCTTTCCTGCGGTAAGCCTGCGCAAACCGATTGCATAGCCGGCCTTTATTTTTGCGTTTGCAAAAAGCAGTGCAAGCGCTGCAAAATCGTTTTTTGCGTGCTGCAAATCAACCGCAAAATCAAAGTTTTTCTTTTTAAGATTTAACAGAAAAGATATTTTTTTTGCAATGCCCCTGTTTTTTTCTTCGTCAAACTCTATTGCATCGTCAGCAAAACCGTGCCAGACCAGCATTTCTCCAAACGGCTTTTTCACCATGGCAGTGATTCTTGCTTTCGGAAAATTCTTGCGTAGCGAGGAAATTGCAGGCAGCGACAAAACCAAGTCGCCGAGCCTGTCAAATCGGATTACCAGAACGCTTTTTATATTTTCCATCATTCAAAAAATCCCAGCAAAAAACAATAAAAGCTCTTATGGTTTCTCCGCAATAACCAGAAGATATGCCCCGAAAAAGCCCGGCATTATCCTGATGCTCGGAAAAATTTTGCTGACCAGCGGAAACGAATATTCTATAAAATCTGTTTTTTTTATTTTAAATCCGTTTTTTATGAAAAGTTTTTTCAGTTCTTCTGCATTGGACAAGCCAACATGCAGCTCTGTGTCAAAAAGAATAACGTCTTTGTCGCTTTTTTGCCAGCCAAGCCTTTTGCCCTGCAAAGCGAGCAAGAATTTTTTTGTGAAATAGTCAAACCGCAGCCTTTTCCTGTTTGGCGTATAGGAGAGCGCAATTCCTTTTGGCTTTAGCACGCGTGCCATTTCCATTATGATTGCATCCTTGTCCTCGTTGTAGATGTGTTCAAGGAAATCCGCGTTTAACAGCCTGTCAAAAGTATTTTTTCTGAACGGCAACGATGATGCTGTTGAGAGAATTAGCATGCTTTCGCTTTTTTTTGGCGAGATTTTTTTGAGGATTTTTTTTCCGGCCTTAAGCGATTCTATTGAATAGTCTATTCCAAAGCACTTTGCACCGGTTTTGTTGATGTGGAACACGAAAGGGCCCAAGCCACAGCCGACATCAAGTATTTTTTCCCGGGGTTTTGGCGAAAGTGCTGAAATTATCTCTTTCAGCCTTTTTTCCTTGTGCTCTTCCTCTGGCTGAAAATATTCTTTTATCCAGTGCTCGAGCGGCCATCTGTTCGTTCGCTCGTCATAATCTTTGTCAGTTATTCTTTTTTGTGTGCAATGGCTTGCCATAAAAAACATTTTTCTTTTTTGGGTGTTGGTATTTATTTTTATTGAATCATTGTAGTTTTTATGAGAGTGCTTCTATTAAACCTTCCCAGCAATACCCCGATAAACAGGCGCTTTATGTGCTCGCCTAATGCCGCCAATTTCCTTTTTCCGCCAATGGAATTAATGCAGCTTGAAGCCATTGCAAGAAAATGGAACAATTGCGAGACAGTGCTAATTGATGCAATTGCAGAAGGCCTTTCATTTGGTTCTCTGGCAAAAAGAATCGAATCAATAAAACCTTGCTTGGTTGTTTCCCTGCTCGGTTTTGAGTGCTTTGAAGCTGACACAAGGCAGCTAAGAGAACTGAAAAAATTGTTTCCAAAAGCGAATTTTGTTTGCTTTGGCTATTATCCGACAATTTTTCCAAAGGAAACAATGCGCTTTGCAAATGCTGATTTTGTCCTGCTGAACGAACCGGAAACAACCTTTTTTGAGCTTGTTGGTTGCCTCAAGGAAAATCGCAACTGCCATAAATTAAAAGGCTTGGCTTTCAAAACTGCTGGAAAAACTGTTGTTAATTCGCAAAGAGAAAGAATATCTGATTTGGATTCCCTGCCTTTGGTTGACCACTCCTTGCTTGGAAAAAAATACTTTGAGCCGTTTCTGCCAAGGCCATACGTGACAATCCAAAGCTCTCGAGGCTGCCCGTTCCGGTGCAATTATTGTGTTTCAACATATGGAAAGACAGTGAAATTCAGGTCTGCAGAGAATATTTTGTCAGAGCTTGCGTTGTTGCAAAGCCTTGGCTTCAAATCCTTCAGGTTCTTGGACGACACATTCACGCTTGACAGGCAAAGGGTTTTGGGCATCTGCAACGGGATTTCGGAAAGGGGAATAAAAATGCAATGGTCTTGCTTGAGCCGTGCTGACACGCTTGACGGGCAAATGCTAAAAGCAATGAAAGAATCCGGCTGCAAGAGGATTTTTGTTGGAATAGAGTCCGGAAGCCAAAAAATGCTTGATTATTACTCCAAGGGATATGACATTGCAAAAATTTCCAAAAACCTGCAGATAGTTAAGGAAACGGGAATAGAGCTTGTCGGATGGTTTGTTGTTGGCACTCCGGAAGAATCCGAAGAAGATTTCAGACAAAGCATTGATTTTGCAAAAAAAATTGGTTTTGATTTCATTGTTGTTTCAAAGCTGGCAGTTTACCCCGGCACTCCTTTGTTTGAAAAACTTAAAGGCAAAATTGACTTTTCATTGTTCCCCTACGTTAACTGCTTTTCAGACAAAGCATTTGAGGAAATTGCACAGCAAAGGGAAAAAAAATTCTATGCCGCGTTTTATTTCACCCCAAAAATGGTTTTCAGGAAAATTTCTTTTGCTTTCAAGCACCCTTTGCGCTCGCTCTGCCTATTTTTCAACCTTTTTGATTATTTATTCATAAAAAAAGGAAAAAACCAGAAAAAGGATTTGTTCTAATCTTTCGCGGTACTGTTTATTATTTTTCTCCACTCCAAAAAAAATTTTTTTTTGGAAAAGCGTTCTGCCCACAAAATACAGTTTTGCTTCATTTTTTTAGCTTTTTCTTTCGAAAAGGATTTAATTAGCTTTGTTATTTCCTCCTCTTTCGGTTCGACGAGGAAACCGGTTTTTCCATTGATAACTGTTTCAAGGCAACCGCCTTCCATTGCTGCAATGCAAGGCTTGCCCGCGGCATTGCCTTCCAACGGAAACATGCCAAAATCTTCGTTTATTGGCAGATATATTGTTGCAAGGCATTTTGCAAAAAGCCCTCGCATCATTTTTTCTGAAGCCCTGCCAACAAAAGTTATGTTATTGGACTCTTTAGCCGATTGCTCGACTTTTTGCTTCAATGGCCCGCTGCCAGCAATCAACAATTTTTGTTCAGGCATTTTTGAAAACGCTGCCAGCAATAATTCAATGCGCTTTTCAGGAATCAATCTGCCAGCAAAAAAGAAAAAATCCCCAAATCCACCAAAAAAATATTTTTTTGCGTCTATCGGCGGATAAACAACTTTTGATTCCAATTCGTAATATTCCTTAATCCTGCGCTGAATAGCCTTTGAAATGCAGACAATTTTTTGCAAATGTTTTTTCACAATCCAACGGTCCAAAGGCTTCCAGAAAAAGGAATACGTTTCAATAAATAATTTTCCAAAAAAGGAGCTGTTGTTTTTGTGGAATTCTTTCAAGTCATATAAT